>NZ_JJMI01000021.1:0-116370 GCF_000705335.1 Mangrovibacter sp. MFB070 | reverse complement strand
GGCCATTCTCCAAAAGGCCGCGACATACTTCGCGAAGCGCCTGAAATGAAGTATGTCTTTATTGAAAAGCATCAGGCTGAGTTCAGCATCAAGGCCATGTGCCGTGTTCTTCGGGTTGCCCGAAGCGGCTGGTATGTCTGGCGCAGGCGTCATTGTCAGATAAACCCATGCCAGCAGTTCCGATTCGTTTGTGATGAGGCGGTCCGCAACGCATTCACTGAAGCAAAACAGCGCTATGGTGCGCCACGCCTTACTGATGAGTTACCGGAGTACAACATCAAAACCATTGCTGCCAGTTTGCGTCGTCAGGGATTACGGGAGAAAGCCAGCCGCAAATTCAGACCGGTCAGCTACCGTGAACATGGTCTGCCGGTATCAGAAAACCTGCTGAAGCAGGACTTTATCGCCAGCGGTCCGAACCAGAAGTGGGCAGGTGACATCACATATCGTGTGCCCGGAGTTCAGGGCGAACCAAGCTGAAAGAAAAATTTGGTCCTTCAGTCACCCTTCACATGACGAAAAATAATAAAATAAGACTCAACAAAATAGCCAAAATCCACACAGGCTGTAGGCATCCTGGCACAGAAGAACGATGTGAAATGATTGCTGAGCTAATCAACCAGCACTACATTGAATATGTTTTTGACCACACAGAGCCTATTCCTGCATATATTTTTAAAAAATATCGGGATATTAAAATAATGTATAAGATCGAAGGTCTGAACGATAAACAAATCGCAAAAAAAATGAATGAAAAAAAAGAAAAACAGCTACGAAAAGTCGGCACTAATGAGGCTTCATTCGTGGACAAAACCTGGGAGGCAAAGGATGTCAAATCCTTCAGGGATTCACAACACGTCTGTAATCTGATGAAAAAAGCCACAAGAGCGCCAGGTGGTAAAAAATAGTGCGGCAGAGCACATCTGACAGACTATATGTAAACACAGCCAGGATGTATCCTGACTGTGTTTTTTCATGTCAAAACCGCACAGAGGAAGAGACCCGCGACAGACTCAGCGCGGAGCGCCGGTCATAAATCGCCGTGGTACTGATATCACTGTGTCCGGCGAGCTGGCGCACAATATTGATATCCGCACCCTGCTCCAGCAACCGGGTAATAAAAGTGCGCCGCAGGTCATGGGGGGTAAACGTACTCACCTGTGCGGTTATCTGCAGATGGCGCAGTATCCCTGTCAGGCCAGATGGCGTCAGCGGCAGACCGGTAATATTCCCGCTCCGGTGAATGCGGCAGAACAGGAAACGGTTACTGTCACTGATTTTCAGCCATGATGCCAGTGCCTTTCCGACCGCGGGTGACACCACAATACTGCGATGTTTGCGCCCTTTCCCCTGCCGGACAGTCAGTGTTCGCGTCGGGATATCGTAATCCTGGCGGTTCAGTGCCACCAGTTCCCCGGCCCTGAGCCCGGCACCACACAGTGTGAGCAGTATGGCATGGTCCCGCTTCTGGCGGCTTTTGTGCGCATGTTGTTTTGCGGCATCCATCAACAGGCGGATTTCGTCCCTGCTCAGTGCCCGCCCGGCGGGAGCCCGCTCGCCCCGGAGACCTTTTACTGACCGGATGCGGGCCAGTGACTCCGCATCCATCTGTCCCAGATTAAAGGCGGTCTGTGCCACACCTTTCAGCGCAGCCAGTGTCATATTGATGGTGGTTATCGCGTACCCCTGCCCGGAGAGCGCGGCCCGCACCGCAGCCACATCAGCATAGCGCAGTGCTGACCAGTCGAGACTGCTCACTGTGGCGTGCTTTTGCAGTATTGCGGCACTCAGCGCCAATAAGGAAAGCATACTGCGCCGCCCGGTCGGGGCCAGCCCTTCAAGCCAGACACTGGCCGGGCTGAGTGAGCCGTCTGACGATACATTCGGTTGTCGTTTCATCCCGCCCCCATTAATGCACATTAACAAAAGTCAGCATTACTGCATCACGGTTCACCGCCGTCTCCCGGGAGCAGTTGAATGCCACGTGAGTCCGTCGCGTTCCGGTCTTAAGGTGTTTATGCGTTTTCATCATCAGCCTCGCCTTTTTCAATAAACCAGATGGCCTGGCGGAATAACTGGTGCCCTCCGGGCCTGGCGCGCAGTGACCAGTAACGTTGCCGCACCCGCGTGTAGCTCCCGCTGTCGAAAAAATACATCCATTTGCTGTCCATATGACTGACGACTGACCAGTGATACTGGTCACCAAGCAACACCACCCGGTCGGGGTGCTGCGCCAGCCAGTTCCGGCACTGCGCAAGAATGTCACGGGTTGTCAGTCCCCGCGTCTGAGCAAAGGGCTTATGGAAGTGGAAAGGCCAGCGCGATTCACGGCGCGACTGCAGAAAATTCAGCAGTGCATCAAGCTGCGCTGATTCCGTGCCGGTTATCAGGCAGTCGGCGATGTCATAGTGCTGACTGAAAAAACTGACCAGCGCCCTGAACAGGGGCTTTCTTCTCAGGCCGGGATGAAGCCAGTAAAGCGCATTCACCACACTGTAAATGCCGCAAAGGGCATCCAGGTCACCCTGAATGGCGGGACGCAGTCCCCGGTTGTGTTTCTCTTTCATATACTGAGCCATTGAATATTCGCGATATGGCTCATGACGCCATGAGTACTTTGTTGCTGATGCGCGCGTTTAACTTAACCTGCTGACTTTCAGTTTCCGGTATGCAGGGTTACCGTGTAAATCTTCATCCGGCAGTACTGTATGAAGTTGCGCTGCCAGAGTTCGAACAGGGCTTCGCCTTCTTCTTCATCCAGGTCACCCCCCATGGCGTACCAGATATACCCCTGACTCCAGCAAAAATCGATTTCCTTTTCCAGCTCCGGCCAGGGGTGCCCTGAGTAACTGAAGTCGGTGATGTAATCGAAATACCACCCTCCAGTCTGATGTGTCAGCCGGATTTCGACCGGATGGAAACCACCGGTTTCCGCTGAATACTGCGGGTCACGAAAATTAAGGGTGACAGCCGAAGGAATAAAAGGCGGTTCAGGTAAGTACGCTTTCAGTATTTGTACCAGCACCCGGCTTACGGGCAAGTGAAGCCCTGACTGACAGACAGCCATTTCATCTTTCATGATACTCTCCACATTATTGTGCCGAAAAAAGACGTTATTTACCCGTCAGGAATAACCCGAAAATAATAAAAATATAAACCAACAGCTTTATTCACCACGCCATTAATATAGACCAGCGTCCGGATACATCATTCATGGCATATATTATGTGAACTTCATATTTTCATATTTATTCCCGGCTTACCCGTTTGGGCAAAAAGCGACCCTCCCGAAATACAGGATAATTCAGCAGCATTTGATATTTTGGTGTCATACACCCATTGTGCTGGCAGCAGTAAAATAAAAACGTGTCAGCACAGCTATTATAACAAAACAGCCAGACAAGAGCAATTTATAGCCAAATAAAACATTTATTAATCAGGTAGTTACAAAGTTTCACTTACTCATCCCGCTCAGGTTTACCAAGCTCTTCAGCAACCTGTTCCAGCGCCAGTTTCAGTAACCGGTCCCGGGCTGCCGGTGACATCGCCCGGAACAGCTCAGTCAGCAGGGCCAGTTTTTCATCTGAAGGTAACTTAACAGCTTCCCTTTCGCTTTTCAGGGACATACCCGCAGCACTGATATGGTAAACAAACCCCTTGCCACTGGTTCTCTTGCGCCTGATTTCAGGATGAAGCTCAGCCAGCTTTTCCAGTCGCAGTCGTGCGCCTTTTGGGGTGCCAGGCATACCGTCCATTCCGACGAATTCTGCGGCTGTCAGCCATGTGCTGTCTTCCCTGCTGTTGTCTTCTCCGGACAGTGTTCCGGCCTGATGCTGCATATTGTTATCCATAAAATATTTCATCAGATATCAAAGCGTTAACGGAGTTTTAACTGCAACCCATAAAAAGGTAGTTGATAACTTCCCTTTGTTCGCTTTTAATATCCATGTACTAAGTATGTGGAATGACTACCATGACTAACTCATCAGCTTCGCAGAAAAAGCGAAGTAAGGGAAGTGTTACAGACTGGCACCGCGCCGATATTGTGGCGGCCCTGCACAAGCGTGGCATCACACTGACCCAGTTATCCCGCTCTCACGGGCTGGCGGCACGGACCCTCAGTAATGCAATGGAACGCCACTATCCCCGGGCAGAACGCCTGATAGCCGACGCTCTGGAGATGAAACCGGAAGACATCTGGCCGCTGCGCTACCGGAATAAAGGCAACACAGGGCAATAACACCGGCCATGCCCGGAAGGATGAATGAATAACCCGTTCGGTGCGCGAGCAGGTTTCCCGCAACAGGGACCAGCATCACCGGGCTGCCAGTAAAACTGGATTTAACAGAACTGCAGGCGGAATAAAGCCTGTATGGCGGTATTGCTGCCAGCCGTTATGGCACGGCAATGCATTTTATTTCTATATCAACACATTCATTATGCGGGGTATTTGTATGGCTGACGGACAGGATATAAAAAAACAGAAGGACAATTATGCGGAGAAAATGCGCCTTCTGCTCAGTGGAAAACAGGGGCTGGCAAAACTGTTCTGGTATTACTGGTTTCCTGTCACTGTAATTCTGAATATTTTTTATTTTATGGTCAGCACCGGACACCTTCATATTCTGTGTGGTGTTTATTCTGCTTATGTGGGCATACAGACCCTGCGGGGCACATGGAATATTATCCGGGAAGGAAACAAAGGCTGGGCCATTGCCGTACTGCTGCTTGTCGGGCTTAACCTGATTTTTGATGTGGCAGGCCTTGCTATTGATATCAGTAATTTTCTTAACCGCTGAATATTCATCAACGGGCCGGGAAATACCGGTCTGAATAAAAGAAGAGATTATCATGCAGGTGATTCATATAACGGCATCCGCCCTTGTAGCAGCCAGTCTGTTGCTTACCGGCTGTCATGACAGTACCCCAAAATGTAACAGCGATGATGCCAAAAACCTGGTTGTCAGCATTGCACAACGCCAGATGGCAAAAGAGTTTGCACAGATGAGAAACTCCCAGATGTCAGGCATGGTGCCGAAAGGCGCAGACAATGCACAGCTGTCGGTTCTCAACGTACTCACCACCTCACACCAGTCTTCGCCCGATGTTTACCAGTGCAGCGCTGACCTGCAAATAACGCTGTCAGGCAAAAGCACCACCATCCCGATTACTTACAACATCCAGAATACGGATGACGGTAAAAATTTTGTGATAAACGTCTTCGGACTGTAATCGCAACACGACAGTGCCAGAGTCCCCGGCCTCCCTCAGCCCACACACGGTGCTTTTGCGGGTGGCACAAGGCTGAAGCCGGGGCTTATCAACACTCGCAGACTCAGTAAGGACAGAACCATGAAAAATACAACTGCGCTGCTCGCACTCATACTGACAGCCACATCCGCCAGTGCAACCGAGTACACCAGACCCAATGCCAGCCTTATACTGACACCGGACGGCCATAACATGGCATTCAGTATCAATTCTTCGTATGGTGAGACAACCGGGGTATGTAACATGGAAGGTGTCGCCCAGACAGTTCCTCCCATGTCCGGTCAGAAAGGTCGCTGGGTCTGGAGTGATAACAACTCACAGTGTGTCGCTGTGATCAGCGAGATACGCAGCGGCCTGGTGGAAATCACAACGAAAGGCTGTGACGGGTACTGCGGTCTGTCTGCGGCAGGATCGATGGATGGGCGCTACCATCAATGACGGTTCGCAACTGATTAATTTCAGCAAACTGCCTTCA
The DNA here is from genome assembly GCF_000705335.1 of Mangrovibacter sp. MFB070. Taxonomy (NCBI): domain Bacteria; kingdom Pseudomonadati; phylum Pseudomonadota; class Gammaproteobacteria; order Enterobacterales; family Enterobacteriaceae; genus Mangrovibacter; species Mangrovibacter sp. MFB070. The sequence continues at coordinate 110,624 of NZ_JJMI01000021.1, read as the reverse complement.
GTGACGATTAAATAGCTTCGCATAATAGCTCTACACTTGCAGGTGATGGTAGCCCGTCAGCGCTACTCTCAGACGATGAGAAGTGAAGCATCAATACGAAGCTATTTAGTTGCCTTGTAGTCACCACGTTATGGGTGTAACACAGACATGCTCCCCGATTACCCCACCCAACCAAAAAGGCAATTCCCCTACCAGTTTGCAATAATATATTGAAATTGATCAAAAAATGATCAATTTTAGTGAGAAATCAACCGTTTTGAGCAGACTGGAGAGGATTAAATGGGCGACAAAAAAGAAATAAATCAGAAAATTAGGGTCGCCCAGTACCTGAGAATGTCTACAGACCACCAGAAATACTCTATCGATAACCAGGCTACTTACCTCAAAAAGTATGCCGATGAGCACAATATGGAGATTACAGGCACATACGACGATGAGGGCAAAAGCGGGGTTTCAGCCACTGGCAGGAATAACTTTAACAGGTTAATCGAGGATGTCATTACCGGGAAAATCAACATAGAAGCGGTGATAGTCTACGATGTCAGTAGGTTTGGTCGATGGCAGGATAGTGATGAAGCAGGACATTACAGCTATATTCTTAAATATCATGGTGTGAGAATTATTTACTGTGCAGAAAACCTGCCAGAGGGGTTCCCGGAAATCCAGATGCTTACACTCCCTGCTCTCAGGTATGCTGCGGGAGCATACAGCAGGAATCTTTCAGTCAAGGTCTTTGCCGGACATGTTAATCTCGTAAAAAGAGGATATTACCAAGGCGGAACTCCGGGATATGGGTTGCGGAGAAAATTAATTGACCCTGGCAGTAAAAAAACAAAAATACTGAATCCGGGTGAGAGAAAAAGCTTACAGACCGACCGGGTTGTCCTAGTACCCGGAACCAAAAAAGAGATTCAGGTTATAAAAAGAATATTCAATATGTTTATATTTGAGTATTACAACGAATACATGATCTCCAGCAAATTAAATGAAGAAGGGATAAAACATACAAATAATAGCATATGGAACAGCAGCAAAGTTCATAAAATATTAATTAATGAGAGATATCTCGGGAATTATATCTACAACAGAACATCAACAAAATTAAAAAGTAAGAGAATTAAAAACCCAGAAGATGAATGGATAAAGCACACTGGATTTTTCACTCCCATTATATCCCCGGAAAAGTTTAGCATGGCGAGAGAGATAATTCTCAACAGAAGTAATCATATGACGGATAAGGACATACTCGACTATCTCAGGCAAAAACTTGATACGAAAGGCAAGTTGTCAGGCTTTATCATTGATGAAGATAATTTTGGTCCATCAAGTAGTGTTATCGCCAGCCGGTTTGGTGGACTGCTGAATGCCTATAAACTTATTGGATATTCTCCCGAAAAGGATTACAGCTATATAAAAATAAACGAAAAGTTAAGAGCCCTTCATAAGGATTTACTCAGCCAGATAACTGATAACCTGACAAAAACAAAATATACAGTTTCAGAAAGCCAGTTAATAACTATCAATGACAATCTGAAACTTTCGGTTATTGTATCCCGATGCAAAGCGATGTCATCAGGCAGTTTGCGATGGGTAGTCAGATTTGACCGAAGCCTTGAACCTGACATCAGTATTGTTGTTCGGATGGACTCGGCTAACTCAAACCCGATTGACTATTACATACTCCCTTCTTTTGACATCATCGAAAGCCAGTTAAAGCTAAAAGAAACAAACAACATCATACTCGAACTGTATCGGTTTAATGATTTGAATTTCTTCCTTGAAATGTTAAATCCGCCAACGAAAAAGGTCGCATAATGAAAAATGAATCAGACAAAGTTACAATGATAAGAACCTTATCCATTAAGGTATTTAATCCCCGTTCGCGAAATAAATTCAAACATGCTGAAATCACAAAAAGCATTGATATTGCAGGACTACGAAAACCCGTTACTGTCAGGAGAATACAGGATAAAAACTATGAGTATGCACTGATATGCGGTCAAGGAAGGCTGGAATCATTAATAATGCTCAAGGAGGAATTTGTCCCTGCATTCATCATAGATGTGGATGAGGAGACAGCCCTGATAATGAGCCTTGCAGAAAATCTGGCACGGGTAAATCCGAGAGCAGGTGAACAGTTCAATCGCATCAAGGAAATGAAATCAGATGGTCTGACAGATAAAGAGATTTCGAAAGTGACTGGATTTTCACCTAATTGGGTGAACAGCCTGACAATGTTAATTGACAAAGGAGAAAGTAAACTCCTAGCCGCAATTGAGTCTGGTAAAATTCCCATATCATTAGCCGTTGAGATTGCGAGGACAGATTATGACGGGGCACAGGAACTGTTTATAAAGGCCTTTGATATTGGGGAAATAAAGCATAAGGATGTCATAAAAATAAGAAACATACTAGAAGCCCGGAATGAGGGATTAAAGGGAAATAATAATAATATGTTCAACTATAACATCAGAAAAAAAAGAATAACAGCAGATGAGTTAACAAAACTGTTTCAGGATAATATCAATGAACATAAGCTTCTTAAAAACAAAGCCATGATTGTTGAAGAAAATATTATGCTGGCACAGCAAATATTCCAGGATTTGACACAGGCTCCGGATTTTAATCATTTGATTACAACAGAAGAGCTTGATGATTCGATAGCCTTGATTCTTAAACCTGTGATATAGGATGAGCAGTCATGATTAACTATTGTTTTGAATATACATCATTAATAATAAACATTGACAGACTTCAGTATTCCAAACCTTTGCCTCAGAACTTCAGACAGAGTAATAAATACAAACTCATAATGAAAACGATATCAATCGTTGGACTGATAGAGCCTGTAATCGTATTTTTTGACACAGCTCATGAAAGCATAAAAATCGTTGACGGGCATCTGCGAGTCGAAGCCCTGAAGGAGTTAGGTGAGAATAAAGTGAACTGTCTTATCTCTACCGTTTATGATACCTATACGCCAAACAGCAAAGTTAACAGAACGACGATAATCCAGGAATATAAAATGATACAAAAGGCAATCGATGCAGGAGTGACAATTGAAAAACTCAGCCTTGCACTGGATATGTCACTCGAATCCCTTAAAGGTAAAATCACTATTCTGGATGGTATAACTCCGGAAGTGGTAAGTATGTTTGCAAATCTGGCTATTCCTAAAGGGACTTTTTATGTCTTGAAAAAAATGAAACCGATGGCTCAGATTGAGAATGCCAATCTCATGATCCAACTTGATAATTTTCAGAAAAAATTTGCCCTATCTTTACTGCACAACACTCCCCCAGGGCTGTTAGTCAATGGAGACAAAAATCAGCAACCAGAAAAAGAAGGTCATCGTCATGCTATTCAGAGGCTTGAAAAGGAATTAGCACAATTTCACGTCGAAACAGAGAAACTGAAAGATACCTATGGAGTGAACGCTCTCAGATTAGTTATTATTAAATCACATATAGAGAAATTACTTAATAACCCAAGAGTCTTACACTGGCTTCTGGACAACAAAGCTGATCACTTAACCGAGCTTAAAAAAATATCAAACATACGAGCACTGGAAGGGGATGAAAAAAAAGAGGATTAGTTAGGGAAAATCTCTTTAGTTAAAAGCTAATAACAACTAGTTACTGGTAATCGACAGTTCTATAAAAATAATATACAAGGGCGTTCCATATAGGTTCATAATTTAAATTTTTATATTTATTAATTAATATTTCGTATTTCACTGAAAGCACCAAGAAACGAAGCTTGTAAATTAAATTATTCTTTCTAAAAAATAATGTTAATGCTTACACACAGCCCACGCAAGAACTTGGGATATCACGCGATAAAACGTGGGATCAGTCTGCCGCCGCTCACGAAGCTGTACGGACATTCATCTCAGGCGGTAACGCTGGCGTATTGCGGGATCATGGAAAAGGATGTTGAAGACGTATTCCAAGCAATCGATTATTGAGGGTGCACCTATGAAGAAAATTTTACTTTGCGTACTGGCAATGCTTCCACTAGCGGATAGTGCACATAAGGTGAATATCCCTGTCAGATTGCTGAAAAATAAGCGATGACTTTACATTAGATAATGTAAACCCGCTATGCCCTATAGAATACGCACCTTTGTGCTTCAAGCTACATCAGTAAATTTTAAGTGATACTCTGACAATGTTGGCTCAACAATTTTAATCACAGCTTCAGGATATTTACTCTTTATAAGAAGGAGCAATAAGGACCTTTCCGTAGCAGACATTTCGCCTCCAAGATAGAATGTCCCCACACAACTTGGATCAAATTTTTTCAAGCCTAAAGAAGAAGACCAAAACCTGAATTCATTTTCATAACCCCACCCTTCATGCTTGGTAAACATGTGAGATGTAAGGCCCTCACCTTTTTCAAGGTTAATACGTACAGGGTTATTTGAATAGGAAACAGACTCACCAAATATGTCACAACCTCTATTCTGAGAAAAAGAGCCATCTAGAACTTTTGCATTAAATTTTATGCAAAGCCCCTTGAAATTACTGGCATAATGAGACCACATTAAGACATTAGATGAAATTTATCATGATACTCAGGATCTGTTTTTGTTAAACATAAAACGCCACTCACCTCAACCAATTTATTATTATTTTGATTGAAGAATTTTCTACGTTCTTGATTCTCATCATCACGCTTTGTGAAACTATAAACAAACTCAAATGAATCATTAAGTTTTTTATAATTTGAAAAGTATAAAGAATAATCATTCAAAGCAGTAAGGCTGTTTATGTTAAGGCTTAAATATTTGTATAAAAAAGGTGAGTCACCTTGCATTTATTTGAATCCCTTATCACATAAAATCAATGTTTTGCGCATCAAAATCTCCATCTCGTGAAATCTTGATAGAGAATCGTTTAAATGTTTTGAAAAACTGTTCAAGGGTAATCTTGACACTTTCTCTCCGTAACTCTTGCGTATCATCTGTGATATATGCATGAACATCAAAGAAGTTCTCTGCAAAGTGGAAGGTTATGCCTTTAACTATATCCCCTTGCTTGAGAATACCAGCAATACTAAGGAATTTAGTGAAATCTTCATAGGCATCGTCTGCCGCAACACTCCCCTTCCAATCATTATATTGTGTAGTAGCTGTAAAGTGTTCTTGGGTCATATTGGTCACCCTTTGAGATGTGTAACGAAAGGAAGATTAGCGTAGATTCTACACAACACAAACCATTTAGCGCCGTGTAGGGCATATCATCATAAAGCACCGAAGGTGTATCATCAGTTGCTTGTCAGTTAACCGCCCTCTTTTCGAGCACCATTCATTTATGGCTCGGTGAACACCACGGCAGAGCCAGCCCCTTCCCAGAACTGATTAAGATCTCATCACCTACACACTGAGCAGTAGCTTTTCATCAACATTAATCCAATCGCCGTTGTCATGCTGAAGGCTTACACCAGAAATCCCATGAGAGAGTAAGTTCAATTTTCCGATGACCTTTCTATCTCTACCGTGTTTACCTGCAACAATTAAATCAGGAATTACATAATTGTCTGCTATATACTCTAAAGCCCCATTTATTTGATCATAACCATCATCAATATGATGATAATTAACTTGGAAATCACTACCTTTATAGTGAAAACTGATCTTAATGATATTGTCCATATCTCAACCCACTAGTGCAAAACCCCACCATATCTTAAACAATAGAAGCCATAAAGCCCCATTAGTGGTACAAGTAACAAGCGGAGCTTAGCGACTGCATCAGTGTTTAGAAGGATCACACCTTATCAGGGTGCTCGTGTACCGTTAGGAGCGTGAGCGAAGCGCTGGCAGAGCCGGAGCTGTAGCTACCGGGGCATTACCACTATTTACCTGTTTATGTGGCTTATAGGGCCACACATCGGGCTTAAATGCGTGTGATCAATCTGTTTCGGGATGATTTAGAGACGTTGGCAGCGTCATCAGCTTCGAGCTGATAGCGGTTCGTGGGGACTGTTCACGCTTTGTACCTGTTCGAGCTTTACAACTACAGGCCGCTACGTGCTAACATCCCTGAATAGCCACTGTTAACCATAGCGGCAACTGTTGGTCATAGAATCCCTTAAAAATAGATTGTATCTTGAGAGCAAAAAATATCTTAACTGGTTGTTTTTAAAATTTTTTGTTGTGTAAGTACCGATAATAGGAGTCGAACCTACAACCGAAGCATGACGAATGCGGGCCAGTTCAAAAATGAGTATAGAAATGAGTACACACGAAAAACAAAATAAATAAAAACAAACAAATCAATGAAATATTATAAAAATCACAGTTCAACGTCTAATTCGTTTCTGTTGTCTTATGCGGTTTCATAACATCGCCTGAAGACAAGGAAAATATATAAAATCCACGCAATTGCGTGGATTTTTTTTCATCACGGCTGATATAACTTGCCTGACGGTATGTGTCATTCACTCAATATGCAACTCGATTAAATATGTTGCCTCAAAGCATCAGGCCGTTCTGTAAACGGTGTACCATGTAATGCCAAAGGATTAAGCAGAAAACGTTATGGCAAACTGGCCATTTCCTGTCCAGCACTGAAATTATACATTATCGCCGTTAGATATTTATTTTAAGGGTGGCTGAATAAGATGACGACACTGCAGAGTTTTCTGCCATAACACAGAACACTAACGTTACCTTTTTATCAAAATCAGACTTGAGTACGCCAGTAACGGCCTAACTGAGAATCATCAATTAAAGCCTCTTCAAATGTCAGATGTTGGCTTTTCGGGTTACGACGTTGGGCTTTATTGTATCGACTTTTGACTTCCGCCCACTTTTTCATTTTGGCAGCAGCTTCTTTTTTACTTTTCTCTATTCCCTCTTCAGCAGCAATATGCTCACGTGCAATAGCTTCAGCAATCGGCACCCTCAACTCCTGGACATTGGTGTTTATATTTGCACCGGACACCTGTAGCCTGCCTTTAAGATCTGAAACTTGATCCATAGTCGAATAAGTTTGATCCCAAACACCTACAGTATTCGGGTCTCCACCTTTACTATGGGTGTGCTTGTAATAACTTCCTTTTTGGTTTGCTTGTGCCCAGGCATCTTTATTAGCATCGTTTACCACTCTACCTTCCCCGGATAATGGCGACATAAAAGGATCAAATGGTACCTCACGGCCTTGCTGGTCGGTGCCAACAAAATCTATTTGAGCCCCCATACTCCTTACATTTCTTAGTCCTCTAAGATTACTGAAGTGCCAGCCAGCCAGGGCTTCCTGAAATTCACCTTTATTTACATGTGTACGCTCGTTATCCTGCCCGTGAGCAGAATCCGGTAGTACAGTTATATCTCGCAGTGTCTCTGAATCCCGCATTCCAATGGGTAATCGGTCCAAAGCGTTGTCTACTGTCTCTGCTGTATTGAAATTATCAAAAGGAAACTTATATTGGTCTAATCCATCTGTTCCAATCATCTTGTGAAATTCATCTTTAGCTCTTTGTTGTTTGGATGACAGCGAGTATTTTTCTTTTCGCTTATCAAGAAGTCTTTGCCGGTTTGCTTCAGCTTTTGGAGAGAGCTTATTTTTCACTAATTGAACTGGCCCATAGTCATTATTAACTATTACTTTATTTCGCGATTGAAAATCATCACCTTCCATTTCCTGCTTTAGTTTTCCTTGTGCGAATGTTTCAGTACGGTTATCAAAAAATTCAAAAGCCCTTTTCCCGCCGTGTTTTTCCTGAACAACAGGATAGGAAACAGATCTATTTTCACCCCCCTTCAGCCTATCAATTTTTGAAAACATATTACAAGCCTTATTCGATTTGGTTTTTGATTACTGTTACAGGTTTAATTTTATTGTCTGTAACACCCAGAACTTCATAGAGTGGCTTTTATTTACACTCTTCTTTATTAAGAATTTTTCCTTTAACACCCAGAAGTACTGTGATTAAGACCCGTACATATTTATCTCACAACTGAAGTGGCTGGAACAACCCACCACGGCGCTTGAGTCACCACAGCCCCAATCCATGTAGTGATTGCTTTTCGTGATCGACGCCTGAAATGTTGACCGGGTAACAACCTTTTTTGCCAGACACATTTGTCACAAACAAATAATAGTACGTTACCACCAACGGTCAACTTTTCAGCAAGTTCTGGCTAAAGCGGATTGCCAGAGCAAAACCATCAATAGCTCAGCTTAAAGGTGTAGGCGAACTCCAGGCCAAGGTCGAAACGCCAGGGCACAGGGTGCACAATAACCAGACCGTCTTCGAACTCAAATGGCACCGGGATTTGCTGCCCCTGGCACAGTAATATACAGGCAGCAGGAACAGCGCCAGTAACGATACGTAAAGAGAGCGGCTGGGTAGGCCAGTCGGTGACAATCAAGTAATCATCGCTTCCCACAGAAGTCAGAAATGTGTGCTCATCATTGCACTGTAAACGGGTACAGATTTCACTGCCATAAATCGCGTCACCGTTCACCGCCATCCAGCGGCCAATATCCCGTAACCGCTCCTGCTGTATCACAGGAATGCGGCCATCTGCCGTGGGGCCAACGTTTAACAAGAAGTTTCCCCCTTTGGAAACTATGCCAACGAGCTGCAAAATAAGCTGTTGAGAAGTACAGTAGTCTTCCAGTTGTTCAGCTCGGTTATAGCCGTAAGATTTACCGATACCGCGGCTCTCTTCCCAGGGATGAAGCTTGCCGAACCCCTCTTTATCGTTGTATTCGGTGCTGTAATAGTCGCCATGTTCGCCCGGCATTTCTTTGCAAAAGCGATCGTTGACCACTACTTCGTCTTTATTTGGCGCCTCATTATACAGCCAGCTCAGAAACTCTTTGGTCTGGCTATACTCTTCACTAAAGTCCCATTCGCCGCCATCGGAAAAAATCAGGCACGGCTGATAATTGGTAACCAGTTCTTTTAACTGCGGAATCAGAATTTCATCCGGGTAACTTTGTTCAGCGATACCAAATTTTTCGCGGTCGCGTTGCGGGATAAAATAACCGCTTTCTGGCCGATGGCTGGAATTGGTTTCCCACTCAACACTGGAGTAGTACACGCCCATTTTCAGCCCACAGTCCCGCACGGCCTGGGTGATATCACCCAGCAAGTCGCGCTTCGGCCCGGTGTCACCGCTGTTCCACCCTTTTTTGTGGCGGTTTTCAGTCGGCCACAGACAAAAACCGTCATGATGTTTTGTCGTCAACACCACATATTTTGCCCCGGATGATTTAAACAGCGCGGCCCAGGCCTCTGGCTGGAACAGTTCTGCTTTAAACTGCGGAGCAAAATCACGGTAGAGGAAATCTGGAGCGTAGTTTCTCTGGTGGAAATCATCGTCATTATTACGGTACTGCCCATATACACTGGCGTAATACCACTCGGCGTAAGAGCCAAACAAGGTATTATTAATTTTTCGCCATGAGGGAACCGAGTAGACTCCCCAGTGGATAAAAATGCCGAACCGGGCTTCATTAAACCACTGAGGCATCTCGCGGCTATCGAGGCTTGCCCAGTCAGGCTGATAGGTTTTATTAGTCATTATTGACGTTCCATCTTGTACTTCGGTTTAGAGCCTGATGAATCAGGCTCTGTCAGTATTCGCTATTACTCTACAGAGACTTGTTCAAAGCGATGACCGCCAACTGGCGAAATCATATAACCTTTTACTTTGTCACTAATGGGCTCATACACCGTTGAATGGCCAATCATTACAGCCGGAACTTGTTGCGCCATCAACTGCTGTGCCTGCTGATATAACTGGCTGCGCTGGGCATGATTCTGCTCACTCCGCGCAGCGCCGATCAGCGATTCGAAGGATTTATTGCACCAGCGCGAGTAGTTCGCCCCACCGCTCACCGCCGCGCAACTAAATAGCGGGCTAAAGAAGTTATCAGGATCGCCATTATCGCCTCCCCAGCCGATTAAAATCGCCTGGTGATCGCCCTGCGATGCACGTTTCAGGTATTCCCCCCATTCATAGGTGACGATTTTGGCCTGCACGCCAACCGCCGCCCAGTCGGCCTGGATCATTTCCGCCATCCGGCGTGCATTCGGGTTATACGGACGCTGGACTGGCATAGCCCAAAGCTCAGTGCTAAAACCCCTGGCATAGCCCGCTTCAGCAAGCAATTTCCGGGCTTTGTCCGGGTTGTAATCATTGCTTGCTTTATTCGGCATGTAGCCCCACATTGATGGCGGCAGCAGGCTGCTGGCTATCTGGCCCGTGCCCTGGTAAACCGCTTTGATAATATCGGGTTTGTTGATAGCCAACGCCAGCGCCTGGCGAACTTTCAGGTTATCAAATGGCTTCTTCTCGACATTGAATGACAGAAAACCCGTGTTCAGGCCCGCCTGGTGCAACAGGGTAATATGCGCAGCCTTTTTAATAGACGGAATGTCCGCTGGGTTCGGCGAGGTCATTATCTGGCATTCGTTTTTTTGCAGTTTAGCGAAGCGCACCGAGGCGTCGGGCGTAATGCTGAAAACCAGGCGATCTATTTTATTTTTCTTTCCCCAATAACCGGCAAAAGACTGGTACAGGATACGTGAATCCTTCTGGTACTGAACGAGCTGAAATGGCCCGGTGCCAATGGGTTCAAGATCGAGCTTCTCTGGTGTCCCGGCCTTCATCATTTTATCGGCATATTCAGCCGAAGTAATCGAAGCGAAGCCCATCGCTAAATCTGCCAGGAACGGCACTTCCGGGTGAGAGAGTGTGAAAACCACTCGCCTGTCGTCCAGTTTGTGTATGCTGACAATCAGTTTATCCATCCCCATGCCGGTGAAATAAGGGTAGTCACCGCCAGAAACCTTATGCCAGGGCGAGGACGCATCTTTCTGGCGCATAAAACTAAACACCACGTCATCGGCATTGAAATCCCGGGTCGGGGTAAAGTCTTTATTGCTTTGCCATTTCACATGCTCACGCAGGTAAAACGTGTAGGTTTTGCCATCCGGGCTAATATCCCAGTGTTCAGCAAGCGACGGGATCAGTTCAGTTGTGCCATATTTAAAATCAAGTAGCCGGTTATATATGGGGTTAGCGCTGGCGTCATTAGTCACCCCAGTGGAAAAGAGTTGCGGATTAAACCCTTCCGGCGATGCCTCTGAACAATAGACCAGGGTTTTCGCCTGTAATGCCGGAGCGATAGCCAGTGAGGCAACAAATGCAGGCAGCATTAATGCGTATTTTGTTTTTCTCATAATACTCGACATCCTTTCGTCAATTTATAAGCGTTTTTGCGAAACTGAATCGAATAACATCGCACGGCGGTTATCCAGCGAGACGAAAATGGTCTCTCCCGCACGCGCGCCCGAGCGACTGGTGGTAAATAACATGATGTCGTGGCCATATAACGTGCCGTGGATCAGCTCAGATAGCCCGGTAGGCTCAACTAATGACACTTGCAACGGAAGTGCATCCGCTGTGTCGGGGGTGGCGAGACTGATATTCTCAGGACGAATACCGTAAATCACCTCACGTCCGCTTTCTTGTTTTGCCCATTGCGGATTAAGCGGTAACTGCATGTTGTCGCCAATAGAGACACCGTTGGCGCTGGTTTGGCCTTCAATGAAATTCATTGGCGGTGAACCAATAAAACTGGCGACAAATTTATTGGCTGGTGTGTCATACAGCTCCAACGGGGTACCAACCTGCTGAATAACCCCGTGGTTGAGCACTACAATTCTGTCCGCAAGGGTCATTGCTTCCACTTGATCGTGAGTCACGTAGACAATGGTGTTATTCATCTGTTGGTGTAGTTTTTTAATTTCCACCCGCATATGCCCGCGCAGCTGTGCATCGAGATTAGAAAGCGGTTCATCGAACAGAAACACCTTCGGTTGGCGAACGATTGCCCTGCCCATCGCAACACGCTGCCGCTGGCCGCCGGAGAGCTCTTTTGGCCGCCGGTCCAGCAAATGGCTGAGGCTGAGAATTTCCGCCGCCCGGCGTACCTTTTCGTCTATTTCAGCACGCGGGCGTTTCTTAATTTCCAGGCTAAACCCCATATTGCGCGCCACGGTCAGGTGGGGATAAAGCGCATAGCTCTGAAACACCATTGAAATGTCACGGTCTTTGGGCGGGACATCGTTCATTAGCTTATTGTCAATATGGATATCACCGCTACTTGCCAGCTCAAGGCCTGCAATAGTGCGCAATAGTGTCGATTTCCCGCAACCGGACGGGCCAACCAGCACCACAAATTCACCATCCTGAATGGTGAGATTAATGTCGCGTAACACTTCGACATTGCCATAGCGTTTGTCGATTTGCTCCAGCGTAATTTCAGCCATCATTTACCCCTTAACCGCACCTGCGGTGAGTCCCTGAACCAAATAGCGTTGAATAACAGCAAAAAACAGACAGGCTGGGATCAGTGCCAGTACCGCCGCAGCCATCATCTCTCCCCAAGAAACCGCAAATTTAGAAACGAAGCTGAGCAATCCAACGGGAAACGTCATCACCTCGTTCTTATTGATTAACATCAGCGAGAACAGCAATTCACTCCAGGCAGCAGTAAAGACAAAACCCAGCGTCGCCGCCATTCCCGGCAGTGTCAGTGGCATCAGCACGCGATACAGCGCCTGAAAACGGGTACAACCTTCCAGCATGGCCGACTCTTCCAGATCTTTCGGGATGGCATCGAAAAACGACTGCATTAAAAATGTTGCGAAAGGCACATTAAACGCGGTGTAGATGAGGATTAAACCGGACAAGCTGTTAGTGAGCCCGAGCGGTGCCATCACGCGATAGATTGGCGCGATAATCATCACCAGCGGAAACATCTGGGTGAACAGTAGCAGCGCGGCAATAGCTATCTTGCCGCGAAACTGAAAACGCGAAAACGCATAACCAGCAGCAGCGGCAATCAGCGAAGTCAGTAGCGCAGTCACCAGCGACACTATCAGGCTATTGGTAAAGAACGTTGGGAAATCACTGTCCGTGAGCACCTTACTGAAATGGCTCAGGGTCAGCCCGCCCGGCAGCAGAGTGACCCCCTTGCTGAACAGCAACTGATCTGGCGTGACAGCAATTTTGATGATCCAGTAGAGTGGAAACAGCGCGAACAGCAAATATGCCACAATACTAAGGCGATGCCCGATGAGCGGTAACAGTCGCATGATTCCTCCTTACTTCAGCAGTTGATGACGAATACGCAGCAGCACCAACGCATAAACAGTCATTAGCAGCAGCAGAAACACCGCCATCGCAGAAGCGTAACCAAAATCAAGCTTGCGGTAGGCGGTGGTGAAGATATAGCTGGATAAAATTGAAGTGGAACCCGCCGGGCCGCCATCGGTCATCACCACGATCAAATCTGCAAAGTTGGCAATCCAGATGGTGCGCAACATCACGGTGATGGCGATCATCGGCGCAAGGAATGGCAAGGTCACACGGCGAAATTGCTGCCAGCCGCTTGCCCCATCCATTGCCGCAGCTTCGTATAAATCCTTTGGAATAGATTGCAGAGCAGCCAGCAGGGTGATGGCAAAAAAAGGAATGCCGAACCAGACATTGGCAATCACCGGCCCCCACATCGCCAGTTGTGGATCAGACAATATGTTGTAGGGTTGACTCAGGACGCCCAAGTCACTTAACCACTGTGGCAGCGGCCCTACCACCGGGTTAAACAACCATGACCATGTCAGGCCAGAGAGAAATGCCGGTACAGCCCACGGCAGAAACACCAGTGCCTGTACCCAGCGGCGAAAACGAAATTCCCTGTTGAGCAACAGCGCCAGCAGCAGCCCGAAAACGAACTGCAACAGGAGTGAGCTCAGCGTCCAGTTAAGAGTGTGACCCAGCGCTTTAAAAAAGCGCCGGTCATCGAGCATGGCAGAAAAATTATCCCAGCCAACCCAACCGCTATCCATTGGGTTTAGCAAGTTCATGCTTTGAAACGCATACGAGATACCGACCGCCATAGGAACAAAGATAAATACGGCGATCAGTACCAGGCCCGGAGACAAATAGTACCAGGGTTCCAGCACCCGCGACCATTTCTGAAGACCCTTACGCGTGTTCCTTGCTGGCAAAGAAGTATCAAGCATTGTCATCGTTCCCCCTTCCCCTTCAGGCGGTTATTTCTGCGCAGCAAGCCAGGCTTTCTGGTCTTTCGTGAGGTATTTCGCCCACGCTTTCACCATGCTTTCAGTGTCGTTTTCTCCCAGCAGAGTCTCCTGTGAGCTTTCTTTAACGAGCACTGAGTTGAAGTATCCCCAACCTTTCAGATGGGTAGGCATAGTCAAAGGGACATAGTTGGGATCATTAAGCTCTTTAAACCAGCCGGAAAATTGCGGGGTTTGATAAAAGGGATCCTGTTCAGCGCCTTGATAAATCGGTAGCGTGCCAACAAACTTGGCCCACGCGAGATTGTTGGTTTTATTGCTGAGAAAGCTGATCAAAGACCAGGCAAGATCCTTCTGTTTACCCTGTTTGAAGATTGCCCACCCGGTGTAGCCAATTGTCGGGAAAGCTTTACCCGATGGGCCTACAGGCATGGGAGCGACGGCGAAGTCATCGGCTGGCATACTCTTTTTGATGGCGATGAGTGCATCAGGGTCCTGGTCGAGCATTGCGCATTTTCCGGAATAAAAAGCGGAGACGATTTCGTTGAAACCCCAGTTAATACTGTCTTTGGGTGCCCCACCTTGCTGGTACATATCCACCAGAAGTTGCGCGCCTTTGATAGCGCCAGGCTGCGTTAAGGTGCTGTTGCCGTCTTTATCAAAAAGCGCAGGCGAACCGTTCATTCCCGTCATAAACATCATCCAGGCATTGGTACCACCGACACCACCACGCAAACAGTAACCGCTGATACCGTTGCCTAACGCACTGATACGTTTGGCATCGCTGGCAAATTCCTCTAAGGTTTTCGGCGGTTCACTGAGGCCTGCCTGCTGGAACAGTTTTTTATTCCAGAACAGCGCCCGCATATAGAACCCATAAGGGATCATGGTGGCCTTGCCGTTAGCGGCACGTGCCATTGCTAAAGTTTTCGCGGTGAGTTGCCCGGTGCCTTCCCAGCTTTTCAACCGTGGTTCGAGATCCTCCAGCATGTTATTGCTGGCATACAGACCTTGCCAGGTATCAGGCATCTCCACTACATCTGGCACTTCACCGCTTTGCAGCATGGTGCCCAGTTTTTCAAAAGCCTGCCCCCAGGGAAGAGAAATCAGTTCGATTTCTGTACCGGGATGCTGCGCTTTATATTCGCCAAGCATTTTCTGCAGCAACTCGGTACGCGGCGGGCTGGTGATCACTTCCACCACCGTCAGTTTGGCGGCCAGGCTGCTCATCGCCATAGTCAGCCCCGTTGCCAGAACCAGCGCTTTCAACGTGAAGGTATGTGTCATTGCGTTCTCTCCTGGGTGGTTTATGCGTGAGTTGCAGCGGTAAGTGCTTGTTGCAGATCGGCCCACAAATCCGCGGTATCTTCCAGGCCGACTGAAATGCGGATCAGGCGGGGTGAAACACCAAAATCGACCGCGGAATTAAATTCGCTGTCCTGGTTGATAACTGAAATGGCTGGCATCACCAGACTTTCAAATCCCCCCCAGCTCACCCCCATATGGAACAATTGCAGAGAGTTGCACAGTTGCGGAATATCGACAGATTCCGCCACAGCAAAGGAAAACAACCCACTGTACCCACTCAGGGTTGACCAGGACGGCGGTTGCAGGCCGGGGTGATAAACGTCGGTCACAAGCGGGTGTACGTGTAGCTTGTTCGCCAGGGTAAGCGCGCTGGCGTGATGCTGTTTCATACGTAACGGCAGGGTCCGCAGCCCGCGTATCAGCAATGACGCTTCCTGGGCCGACAGCTTGCCCCCCAGAAATGGGCTGACATGGCGGCTGATGTTGGCAATGTGCTGCTTGTTGGCAATCACCAGCCCTGCGACGACATCACTATGGCCGCTAATGTATTTCGAGGCCGAGTGCACGACGATATCGATGCCACAAGCCAGCGGCTGCTGGAACAGCGGGGAAGCCCAGCTGTTATCTATGATGGTGGTTACCCCGGCTTCGCGTGCCAGGGCGGCGAGTTGTGTAAGATTCTGCTCGCTCATTACCCAACTGGACGGGCTTTCCAGATACAGTAAGCTGGCACCAGGCAGTGCAGCACGTATAGCTTCAGGGTCATCGCCATCAACAAATACAGTTTCAATTCCAAAGCGCAGGCAGAAGCCTCGCAGAAAGCGGTAAGTATCGGGGTAGACATGATTAATGCAGACAACTTTTGCGCCTGGCGTGACCACACTCAGGATCGCATTGCTAATTGCCGCCATCCCGCTGCTAAAAGCCAGGCAGGCTTCACCGCCCTCCAGCTCAGCCACTTTATCCTGTAGCGCTTTCACTGTTGGGTTATCGACGCGGGAGTAAAGTGGTTGGTCGCTCTCACCACGAAAACGCGCGATCATGCTGTCATAGTCGCTGAAGGTGAAGAGCGATGATTGGTAAATCGGTGTTGATACGGCTCCATTTTCATGGCGCTGGTCATGAGCAAGCAGGGTTTGTTTCTCGAATGGTTTAGCGTTTGGCATTAATCACATCCTTCATGTCGCGTTCAGTGATATCAAGAATCTGGTTGCAGATAGCTCGCGCAGCTTTGCTATCACGCTGGTAAATGGCGTTGAAAAGTTCACGGTGCAGCGGTAAGGAGTCGGCAAATAGCGCCTGTTCTGGCGGCGATTCAAAAAAGGCGTGTAGTGAGTCGTAGATCCCGTTCAACATCTGCAGCAGTAATGGGTTGCCGGCAGCGCGGTAAATGCTTGAGTGAAACGCCCAGTCTTCCGCACCCGCCGTGCCCACCGACAAGTGCACACGCTCTACTTCATCAAGGCACTGTTCTATCCTGGCGAGATCTTCCGCTGTAGCACGCTGCGCCGCCAGCACACAGCATTCCGATTCAATAACGCGGCGCACTTCCAGGGCATGAAGCATATTTGCCGAATCGTTTTTAAAACGCAGTGAGAGAAAACTATCGTTAATGCCGACATCCACCTGCAGGAAGGTGCCACTGCCTTTTTTGCGCAGGATAATTCCCAACGCTTCCCAGCGTTTGAGTGCTTCACGCACTGTGTTGCGGCTGACCCCTAACTTCTCTGCAAGTACCCGTTCAGGTGGCAGGCGACTGCCAGGTTGGGCACCCGATTGAGCGATATAGCGCGTCAACGCATCGAGGATCAGGGTGTCTATCTGTGGTGTGGAAATTGGGTGAAGCTCTGAGGGTGTCTCCATCGCTCTGCCTTAATTGGTCCAACATCTCTACCAATTAAGCAATAAGCACGCCATATTTCACTTCACTGAATTTAAAGGTTTTTTTTAATTTCGCACGCTGTGGCTGATTATTTGTGGTGCAAAATCATCACGTTTGCACCAGTGCGTTCATTGTTCAGACTGGGTGTAAAGGCCAACTGTGGAATGCATCATGCAGTGATGCCGGGTTGGAATGGATTACTGATTGTGTCCGGAACCGGTATGCGGGGGTAATTGCGAAACAGTTAAAAATAGCGGGAGCACCGAACACGTAATACTTATGTTTAAGGGACCAGAGACTCCATAAAACATTTTAATGCCGTGGTTACATGAGCATCTTTTCTGCGTACAAATAACGTAGGGACATGAGCTATTGAAGGGGCAATTTCATGCATGCCGAACCTTAACTGCAAGTCAGAACGCAGCACAATGGATCGCGGCAAAAGCGTTATGCCGACGCCCGCGCTAACGCACCCAATCATACCGTCAAGGGAGCCAAGTTCCAGTCGCTGAAATGCAGGCCTGCCGATACACACTAAGAATTGCTCCAGCCGCTGTCGGTAAGCGCAGCCTTGTTTGAACATCAACGCAGTAATATCTTGTTTATCGCTGATGAGTTGTTCAATGGATGTGTAATGTGGAGGCGTTATCAGCACTAATTCTTCTTCAAACACTTTCTCTGCCACTAATAACGGGTGTTCAAGTGGCCCGGCAATAAATGCGCCATCGACTTCATTATTCAGAACATTATCAACCAACCACGCTGTGGCATTAATTTTCATTATTAGGTTTACATCCCGGTAACGATCACGAAAATTGGCAAGAATATCAGGCAACCGGAGCGCTAATGTCGTCTCCATGGAACCAATAGCAAGCTTCCCTTTTGGTTCACCTTCATCACGGGCAACTTTAGCCGCTTCATCGAGAAGCGTTAATGCCTGTTGCACATAAGGCAAAAAGCGAACGCCAGCCAGGGTAAGTGTCACCCCCCGGCTATGGCGTTCCAGTAGAGGCAGTCCAATATGTTCTTCGAGAGAACGAATACGGTTAGTAACATTTGACTGCACTGTATTGAGTTCCCGTGCCGCGGCGGTAATGCTTGCACAGCGTGCCACTGCTGAAAACGTCAGCAAATCACAGATTTTCACTCCCACCTCTCATCTCAAAATTTATGCTTATCTTCATTTCCCTATTCATTAATCAGATGGCAACTGCAACATCCAGGCCAGAACCAGGGTTAATAATCAATCTATTGAAATGAAAGGAATAAAATCCGACGCAAACAACGACAAGGTGCCCCATTGCACCATTTTCGATCCCCAGGGCATTTACTCAGGCGCTATTGCCTGCCTAATGATTACTCACCAACACGCCTGTTACCTAATGCACCGTATTTCCCTTTAACTTAAATAATATTATTTTCCAGCCATATTGGTTTATCACTTCCCAATAATGGAGGAGGACATTGCCACTGACAGGGCGTCTCAGACATCCTGAGCACTGGCCCCAGGCTCTTTAACCCGCCATAGCCTGTCGCTTCATCACAAACGGCCAGTTCTTCAAACTCGGCCGCCGTCAGGCGCCCCGGTGCATGTTGAAACAACTCCTGTACTCCCTGACGTTGTAGCAGCATTGCAGACTGGCAAAGTGAAACTTGCACTCGATAGCTTCCTCCCTCTCGTGCACGACGCGCCAGCGCGACTAGCCCACCAAACGTTGCAAGAAAACCGGTAAGAAAGTCGCAAGTAAATACTGGCATGAGTTTAGGTTCACCATTCCCATTAAGTTGGCCCTCGACATGACAGATACCGGTCACTGCCTGGGCGACTTGATCCCACCCTGCCCGGGATGCAAAAGGCCCACCGGAACCAAAACAGTTAACAGTAATATGAATCAGACCTGGCCGTATTTTCATCAGTTCTTCAACACCAAACCCATGCGCCTCAAGACGACCAGGCCGGTAGCCATCAATGAACACATCACACTCACCAACTAACGCCTTCAACTGCTGTGCTTGTTGTGGAATGTCGACGTCCAGAAAACAGCTTCTTTTACCGTGGCTGGTATCGCGAACAAAAGCTGGAATCTGAGGAAGATAAGGAGCGGTAACCATCAAAACGTCAGCGCCATGTTCAGCAAAACCAAGCCCTGCGGTAGGGCCTGCAAGAATGCGGGTTAAATCTAATACTTTTATTCCAGAAACAGGCAGGTCGCCTTCAGGTAAGGGTTCAGGGGCACCATCAGAGACCCGGGTGATTTCCACGACGGGGCGGGAAGCCAGGTAAGCGCCATGCGGATGCTCTAACCACTCATCTGGCGTTCTGACCATCCCGCCACAGGCAAAGACTGCTGCCAAAGCCTCTTCGAGTTCCCTGGCATTCCACTTACCCACACCATCGCTTACTGATTCCACTGAGCTTCTGCATTTCAGCACATCCAGTATTCTTTTCTCCAGATGAGGCAAGTTAGTATGTGGTAGTAACCAGCGCCCATCGGCGGCTTTCCATGGCTGGGTAAGAGAGACCATATGTTTCATGGCTTCGGACACCGGTATTGGTTGAAATACCCCGTTATGGTCTAGCCGTTGCGTCATGTCTCCTCCTGCCAGGGAGGTTGCCGCAGCTGCGCGTGTATCAATATGAATTTTCTGCCTTCTTCCTGTTTTCAACTCCCACAGGTCATTGGCAGCAACCCCACGTGCTGCAAGCACTGCTGCAGCGGTTTCCCCCACTTTAAAAGGTGTTTGAAAAAGGGGATCGCCATGAGTTACCGTCACTTCCTCTTCAGGCAGAGCTTTTCCTCCCCGGATTGCCATCAGTTCAGCAAAAGCACCGGAGTCGCTAGTAAAATTGTTAAGCATAATCAATAACCTCAAATTTCAATTCAGCGCAGCTTATTTAACCCAGCATTGCGCCAGCAAAGACCGGGTAAAAAATTCAGCTAATTTTTGTCATTGGCTGAGGGGCAGGCTCGCGCTCCAGCAAAGAAGCCACAATACAAACGACGAATGCCAGGGGAACGGTAATAATTGCAGGAGGGTCGATAGCAAATACTGGCGCTGTATGGCCCAGCATTTTGACCCAAACAGAGGGCCCGAGTGCGGTAAGAATCAGTGAAAACAACAGGCCTGTGGCCCCACCCCATACCGCTCCTCGAGAGGTTAAGCGCCGCCAGTAAATAGCGAGTATTAGCACCGGAAATGTGGACGAACATGAGATGGAGAATGCCAGGCTAATCATGTAAGCAATATTTTGTCCTTTAAAAGCAATACCAAGTATTACAGCCAGCCCACCGAGAAAAACTACTGCCCATTTCATTATCTTCATTTCAGTCTTCTCTTTACCCGGCTTCTCTTTGCTAAAACAGCCATAAATGTCGTGGCTGATAGCCGACGCGCCAGAAAGAGTCAGACCTGCCACAACAGCAAGAATGGTTGAGAATGCTACTGCAGAAAGAAACCCGAACAATGGAGCACCACCAAGCACACTTGCCAGGTGCAATGCCGCGGTATTACTACCACCAATTAACCCACCTTTAGCATCAAATAACGCAGGCTGAGTTCTAAGCAAATAAAGCGCCCCGAAACCGATAATAAAAATCATCAGATAGAAAATATTCATAAACAGGGTTGCCCACCCCACGGAGCTACGTGCTGTTTTGGCATCAGGAACGGTGAAGAAGCGCATTAATACATGAGGTAACCCGGCAGTACCTAACATAAGGGCAATACCCAGAGAAAATGCGGACCAGGGGGCTTGTGTAAGCGTGCCGGGAATAAGAATCCGCCCCCCCAAAGGATGTATCCGGACCGCTTTTTTTAGTAATTCTGCATAACTAAATCCAACTGTGCGCATGATAAGAAAACAAAGAAAAAGACAACTGGCGATCATTAATACGGCTTTAACAATCTGAACCCAGGTTGTCGCCATCATTCCCCCAAAGGTGACATACAGAATCATCAGAATGCCGACCAGCATGATTGCGTAAACATAATCAATACCGAACATCACTTCAATCAACTGCCCGGCTCCAACCATCTGCGCTATCAAATAAAAAAGCACGATAATAAGTGAAGCACTGGCAGAAAAAATTCGCACACTCTTGCCTGGCAGGCGAGCACAAACCACATCAATAAAAGTATATTTACCCAGTTCCCTCATTTTTGCAGCCATAAGGAAAACAACAATAGGTAACCCTGTTGTATATCCAATGGCATAAATTAACCCATCAAACCCTCGAGCGAACACTAATGCTGTTAAACCAAGTAATGCCCCTGCTGACATCGCATCTCCAGCAATAGCTAATCCATTCTGCAAACCTGTAATATTGCCACCAGCGGTGTAAAAATCGCTGGCGGTCTTGGTTCGTTTTGCTGCCCACCAGGTTATCCCGAGTGTTGTAAGAATAATGATAAAAAAGAAAGTGATAGCAATACCACTAATACCTCCACCAGCCGGTTCACTTGCATAAACGGGATTAGCAGTCGCAAGAAAAAATATCATTGCCAATATTCTTTTCAATTTAACCACCCTCTTTTCTATTTGTGATAAAAACATACATAATCGTAAGGATAAGACCACATAATATGACCAAAAACCCCATTACAAATGACACTGGAACACCTGTTCCCATGAAATTTTTACTCAAAAGCCCACTGTCAAACACACAAACAATGATGAATGAAAAAAATATCAAAATCTGGGCCAAGGAAAATATGACGCCAGATAAAAAAACAAAGGACGAGTCTGTATTTTCATGATCACTAACAAAATAACCCATAACACTTATTCCCGATATTTATGAATTAACACAGTCAGGATTACCCACATTCAGCACATTAAGATTCATCACCCGACATGCAGGTCTGTATAACAACCTGCCGATTACTTTAGAACGAGGAAGGAATACGTGAAAATGATTTGATCAGATTGCACCTATCTGTAAACGAGATGGCTTATTTATATAATCCAACAGTGGTGCACCACGCATCGACATAGTGCAATGGTGGTACTTTTATGGTGCAATGAGTTGTTGAGATTGGCACCATCATAAATAAAAAAGTGATATAAAATAAATGATATTCAGTACGACATTCTTTATGCTCACTGACCGCCTCAACTATTTTTTGATACCCGAGTTGCATAACGATCCTGAATATAAGAATCAATACAGAAATCACTGAGTGGGAATGCCCATGCCGCCAGGATCAGAGAATAAACATCGGGTTTTTTCTGCCACACGCTGCAAAATTGCCTGCGCCTGTTCGACTGACTGAATATTGGTGTAGCCAATTACCAGGCCATAACGTTTCGGTTGCTGAGCATACCAACCGGAGAGTGGCAGAACACAGAGTTCATGTTTCCTCCAGAGCTCTGCCAGCGCAGTATCCTGCCTGTCACATTTCAGAAAAGCAACGATATGCATACCACCGCCCGTCAGTTCAAACTCAAACAGGTCTGGAAACATAAACTGGATGGCATCCAGCATCATACGTCGACGTTGCTGATAAAGAATGCGCATCTTTTTAAGGTGGCGGTAAAAATGCCCCTCGTTGATAAACTGCGCCAAAATTTTTTGCGGTAACAGAGGCAGACCAGTCTCCAGTATTTGCCCCAGTTCGCTGAAGCGCCCCACAGTTGCCAGTGGCATCACCAGGTAGCCAATGCGCATTGCGGGCATGATGGTTTTGCTGAACGTCCCGGTATAAATTACCCGCTCGTGTATATCCAGGCTCTTCAGTGCCGGGGTTACTTTCCGTGTATAGTGAAACTCACCATCGTAATCATCTTCAATAACCCAGCTGTTATTTTGCTGTGCCCACTCCAGTAATTGGTGTTTTCGAGGTAGTGACAGGCTGACTGCCAGCGGGCTTTGATGTGTAGGTGTAACAATGGCAAAGCGCGCGTCGGCGTGATTGCGCTGAAGATAGTCGATATCCATGCCCTGCTGGTCAACCGGAACATAATGCAAACTCGGTGCAATATGTTTCAGCAATCGCTGGCCCAGAAAGTACCCGGGGTCCTCAAATACTACTTTATCATTCGGCTGTGCCAGTACCGACAAAATCAGTTGCAGGTTGGCACGGTAACCATTGGTAATAAAAATTTGCCCGGGTTTGCAGTTTAGTCCACGCGAAATATTCAGGTAGTTGGCGATAGCCTCACGCAGTGGCTGATACCCCATCACAGGAGGCACAACCATCTCCTCTGGCCGCAGGCTGCGGGCTATTTTACCCGCAAGCAACAGCCATTTTTTATGTGGGAATGCATCCAGTGCCGGAATCCCCAGCCGCAGTTCGCCTTTGCTTTCGCTTGACGGGGGACTGGGGGCGAGTATTAGCTCAGAAGTGGCAACACTGGCCACAGATGGTAACTGAAGATCCGGGTTAACATGCGTACCTTTCGCGCCCTGGCTAACAAAATACCCTTCACCAGTCAAAATCTCATATGCTGCTTCCACCGTTTTACGCGCTACCTGTAACTCACTTGCGAGCACACGAATTGCCGGTACACGCTCACCGGGTTTTAACCGCCCATCCAGAATTTGCTGGCGATAGCGCCTGTAGATCTCTTTATATCCCATCATCGCCCTGAATGTCCTACTTACTTTGCCTAATTTTGACCCTTTTTAACCAGACATACCAATTTAAAATACTGTCATCAACTCAATAAACCAGTACAAGCCAGGATGAGAATTGCACATTACGACACACCAGAAGAACTCGCCCACTGTTATGCACTGATGTGCAAACTACGCAGCAAGCTGAAGAGTAAGGCCGAGTTTATCAGCCAGGTACAACGCCAACAGAAGCAAGGTTATCGTCTGGCTGTCATGGAACAAAACGGCAAACCAGTAGCGCTGGCAGGTTACCGCCTGCTGGAAAATTTTATTCATGGCCGCTTTTGCTACATCGACGATCTGGTAACCGCTCCGGCAGCCCGCAGGCAAGGTGTTGGTGCAGATTTGCTGCATAACCTGGCCGTCATCGCCCGTGAATACGGCTGCAGCCAGATAGTGCTTGATACCGCCATCAGCAATACCCAGGCTCAGGCGTTTTATCAATTCTCTGGTTTCAGCGCACTTGGCCTGCATTTTTATCGGGAACTCAACTGATAAAGAAACCGTTATATACGGCACACCTTTAACTGTTTACTTTAAAATAGGAACACATCATGTCGTCACGCGTTGATCATTTTCAAACAATCCCTGCACTCATTAAAATTCTGGGCGATGCTTCCGTGGCATCAGGCAAAAACATTCTGGACAAAAAGCTTCGTCATCTGATGGATATCCGGGCTTCACAATTGAATCACTGTGCGTTCTGCCTTGATATGCACGTTAAAGAAGCAAAACTACACGGCGAGCGTGAGCTGCGTCTGTACCATGTCGCAATTTGGCGTGAATCCCCCTTGTTTACTGCTAAAGAGAAAGCGGCTCTGGCACTCACTGAAGCGCTGACCCGCATCGATAACCATGGGGTAAGCGACGCGATTTACAGTGAGTTGGCTGAGCATTTCACGCAAGAGGAAATTTCAGCGCTAACCTTCAGCATTGCCATTATTAACGCCTGGAACCGCCTGCAGATATTGTCACGGGCAGAGCCAGGATCACTGGATAGTGCTTATGGGCTGGATCGGGCTGACTTAAGTTAACGTTTATCCGCCAGTGGGTTCCCTTGCTGGCGGTTTTCTATCAACACGGCTTCCAGAAAACTTACACCGGAGCAGAAGTGTTAATTTAGCTCTGATCCAGCATGACCTGAAACCGTTTATCGCTGAGGCGCCTAACCTGGCTGCTTTACCACTCCCGCGGCAAAGCCAGCTATCAGGGAGGCAAGGATTTCAGGCACTTCCAGTGGCAACAGGTGCCCGGCACCGGGAATGACTTTCAGAGTGGCCTCGGGTATCCGGGGCAGGAGTTCTTCTTTGAGTACATTGAGGCGCTCAACTTTATCCTGGTCCCCAGAGACAACCAGAGTGGGTACGTTAATTGCGGTGACCCAGGCCGTTATATCTTCTCGCATTGCTTCGTCAGGCCACGCTTTTTTGGCGTGAATGCTTCCCTTAAGGCTGTCTTCTACCACTTGTTTGCGGTGCACTGCACTGAGTGTTTTGGCGGTCAGCACATGATCAATCACATATTCCACGGATTCACGTGACGAATACGCACTTTTTAGCACTTTGCGCTCTTCGTCAGAAAGGTGCATCGGAACCGGGGGTGATGGTGCGACCAAAATCAGTCCTTCAAGCCCTTGTGGTTGGCGAGACGCAAACAACTGAGCAACTTTTCCCCCCATGGAATGCCCGACCAGAATGTAACGCTGCAGGCCCAGTGCCTTAATCACAGATTCTGTATCTGCAGCCAGCCCGGCGATGTCATAGCCATCTTCCGGTTTACCGGACTCCCCCCACCCCCGGTGGTCATAAGCAATGGAGTGGTAATCATGGGTTAAAACGTTAATCACACTCTCCCATGTGCGTGATGAACCACCGTAATAATGCAGAAATACCAGCGCAGGCGTGCCCTTCCCTCGTTGTGTTACATGAATATGCGTACCATTGATATCAAGTTGCATTGTTTGTCTCCTCTGGTTGAATGCCAATAAGGATAAATTCAATATCAATAATTGATAATCCAGAAAAAACTATCGACAATCGATAACACTGTTATTGAATGGAGCAATAAATGGATCGGTTAACAAGCCTCGCAGTCTTTGTCGCAGCCGTTGAAGAAGGCAGCTTTGCAGCGGCTGCCCGGCGCTTTGGGTTGTCTCCAGCCATGGCAGGTAAACATGTCAGCGCTATTGAAGCCCAGGTGAATGCACGGTTATTGCAACGTTCAACCCGCCGGTTAAGCCTTACTGATGCCGGATTACTCTATTACGAGCGCTGTAAACAGATCCTCGAAACTTTCGACGAAGCCGGCAGGGAAGCAGGCGATATTCAGGCTACTGCACGGGGTACCTTGCGGATTGCTGCGCCTGCAACATTTGGTGAGATGCATGTGTCTGGCATTGTGGCCCGGTATTTGGCAGATAATCCTTACGTCAATGCAGAAGTGTTGCTGGGCGACCATTATACCGACCTTCTGGATACCCGAGTGGATGTGGCGATACGCATCGGCAGACTAACCCGTTCACAACTTGTCACGCGCAGGCTGGCACCGTGCCGCATGGTACTCTGTGCATCTCCTGGCTGGCTGGCGCAGCAGGGTACACCTCTGAAACCAGAAGACCTCCATAATGCCCCCCGGCTGGCCTTCAGTGAAGCGGTTTCCGAAGGCAACTGGACATTCTTTGGTGCACACCAGCAGGCCTGCACCCTCAGCGGGCCATGCCGATTACTGGCGAATAACACACAGTTTCTCGTGGCATCGGCGCTGGCTGGTATGGGGATTGTGTATGCTCCCACATTTGTTCTGGGTGAACATATTCGCCGCGAAACACTCGTTCCTTTACTGGCTGGCTACACAACCAGTGAACTGGTCATTCAGGCAGTTTACCCCAGCGCATTACATATCCCGGCTAAAGTACGGCACTTTGTCGATTACCTGGCACAGGCTTTTGGTGATAATCCGCCGTGGGATAACCCTGAATAAAGCCTCGGTAGGGCATTTCCTGGCAAGTTACACCTTGTAAATCCATTTACCGGCCCTTGTCATTCTCGGGCAGCATATAGCCGTCGGTAAACTGAGGGGGTTACCCCAACTCGTTTTATGAACGCCCGGCGCAGGACATCGCTACAGGAATAACCACACTGAGCAGCGATGCGTTTAACGGGAACACTCCCCGTTTCCAGTAACGCTTTTGCCTGTTCTATACGGCAATTTTCCAGCCATTCTCCGGCAGACATGTTCATTTGCTGGCGAAACAGGCGTGCGAGGTGACGAGAACTCAGACCAATATGCACGGCCATATCGTTAATGTTTAGCACCAAAGCCAAATTGGCTAATGTCCAGCGTTGTAAATCCTGAAACGCTGTTCGGCCAGTAACAGAAACAGCACTGTGCCGGATGAAATGCCCCTGATTGACCGGGCGGCGAAAAAACATCACCAGATTATTGGCTATATCCATGGTAACTTCGCGCCCCAGGTCTTCTTCCACCAGCCTGAGCGCCAGATCCATACCAGAAGTTACCCCCGCGGCCGTTCGTATCGGGCCATCTGCTACATACAGCGCATCCACATCCACATCAACCTGCGGGTATTCTGCCGCAAACCGTGTTGATACAGCCCAGTGAGTGGTAATTTTACGATTTTCCAACAGCCCGGTTTGCGCCAGTAAAAATGCGCCGGTACAGACAGAGCCGTACCGCTGGCTGCTTTCACAAAGAAAACGAATTTTCGTTTTTTGTTTGTCACTCAACACCTGTTGCCAGACTTCTGGCGCGCCTGATAACAGAAAAGTATCCGGCCGAAGACTCACTGCCTGCTCAAGTAAATAGTGCGCCATAATTTGTACCCCGGATGATGCTCTGATGTTCATTTCATCCAGGGCAATAACTACGGGCTCATACACTTCACGCTGCAAAATTCGATTGGCCTCAGCAAAAACATCCAACGGGCCTGATACGTCCAGAAGCTGGACGCCAGGTACAGCAAGCATGGCAATTGTGCGTTTCATTCGTCGCGATGTCCTGATTTGGAGAAATGTCCGTATTCGTCGTATTTATACCATTTCGGACACACAGTTTGCCCGGTAAACTCCTTTTCAACAACCGATAAGGAGAAACATATGACTTTTCATGTACAGGGGATACGTATTCCCGACAGCAAACTGGCTCGTGAAACCACAGAATTTATCCGTGATACGGAAAACGATTTATTATTCAATCACTCCAGCCGGGTCTGGTACTGGGGTGCGCTGGCAGGCCTGCGGCGTGGGCTTAAAGTTGATCATGAACTGTTGTATGTGGGATGTATGTTCCATGATATTGGCCTTACCCACGAACACTGTACTTGCGACAAACGCTTTGAAGTTGATGGAGCCAACGCGGCGAAGGCATTTCTACAAGGGCATGGTATTGAACCTGCAGAGATTGATAAAGTCTGGACAGCCATTGCACTGCATACCACACCTGGCATTCCCGAGTTTATGGCTCCAGAAATCGCGCTTCTGACCGCCGGGGTAGAAATGGATGTATTAGGGATAGAGTATGGCAAAGTAAGTGATGAAGACCGTGAAGCGGTTGTGGCGCAACACCCACGAGAACCGGCTTTTAAAGAAAAGATAATTGATGAGTTTTATCACGGTATTCAAGGGAAAACACAAACAACCTTTGGCAACGTCAAAGCCGATGTAATTGCTGATAAACAACCAGGGTTCGTGCGCGGGAATTTCTGCAGCATCATACGCCAGTCCCAGTGGAAAGAATAAGCACCTAAAACATGCAAAAACACATACTGCCCTGGCCAGTTTCACCTGACCAGGCAGTTATTTTTGCAGTGTTGCTGGTTACCACTCAGCAGTAATCATCAATTGGTTCCTGCTGGCAAAGAGCCAGCTCTGGATAGCGCTGAATGTGCTTCGATTTGAGCCAGCACAGGTTCCACCTGTTGCCTGAGCCATTCCGCTGCAGGGTCACTGTCTGAACGCGCAGCCCACACCATCGAAATTGGTGTAACACTAAATTCGAATGGCACAGGGCTCATCGCCAGGCCCATCAACGGAGCATACTGCATTACAATTCGCGCAGGTAATGTTGCTATCACAGGCGCATGCATGGCCGTACTCAGCACTGTCAGAAACTCTGGTGCGGCCATTGCCATATTGAGTTCCACACCGGCCTCCCGTACCGCATCCTCCAGGCAACCCCGGATACTGGCATTTTGTGAGACCAGTGCATGACGCTGTGCCAGATAGTCACTACGGCTGACGGGCAGCTTCAAATCAAGGTATGCCGGGTTAAAGCAGCAAAGTAATGATTGCTCAAACAGGAACTTTCTCCGGTGCCTTTCCGCACCGTCACTAAAGCACCCCACCGCCAAATCAATATCACCTTCATCCAGCATACGGTGGACGTGTTCTGGTTGGACGGTACGTGCCAACAACCTGATACCCGGTGCACAGCGTTGAACCTGAGCGGTCAGTTTTGGCATAGTCAGCACCTCAAGTTCACTTGAGAAGCCTAAAGTGAAAGTTCTCTCTTCTTGCTCCGGGCAAAATTCATCACTGGCCGTAATTGAATGCTGAGCCAGCGAAAGAATCTGATTTATCCCCACGGCAAGCCTCTCTGCACGGGATGTCGGCTTCATCACCTGCCCAACCCGGACAAACAATTCGTCGTCAAATAACAGACGCAATGTTGCGAGGTTATGGCTCATTGCGGGTTGTTGGATCTTCAACCGGGTAGCCGCCCGCGTGACGCTTCGTTCTCGCATGAGTGCGTCGAAGGCAACCAGTAAATTCAGGTCAAAGGACCATAAATTGAAATGATCGATAGAGGACATTTTTTGAATCGATTTGTTCGTTTAAAACCTGAAGCATAGACTTCCCTGGTGTTTATAACCAGCGAGATTTTTAACCGTGACTCACATAAACAAAACCTACCAGGTTGGCGATATCACCGTCACCAGAATTGATGAAATGCGTTTAAATACCTCTGCCGTTTCTTTTCTCTACCCGGACAGTACTCAGGCAGAAGCAGAAGAAAATGCCTGGTGGCTGACACCTGCAGATATGGATGCCACAAACCATAACCTGGTGCAAAGTATTCACAGCTGGCTGGTGCGTACGCCACATCACACCATTCTAATTGATACCGGAGCAGGCAACACCAAACCGCGCCCCCGCAACCCCATTTTCGATAATCTCAATACACCTTATCTGCACCGGCTCGCTGCAGCTGGTGTCCGGCCCCAGGACGTTGACTATGTGCTGCATACCCACCTGCACGTTGACCATGTTGGCTGGAATACACAATGGGTCGATGGCCGTTGGCAACCCACTTTTCCTAATGCACGCCATGTATTTTCACAAGCTGAAGAAGACTATTACGGTAGCCCTGAGAGCCACAATGAAGTCAATACACCGAGTTTTGGCGTAT
Source organism: Mangrovibacter sp. MFB070 (assembly GCF_000705335.1). Taxonomy (NCBI): domain Bacteria; kingdom Pseudomonadati; phylum Pseudomonadota; class Gammaproteobacteria; order Enterobacterales; family Enterobacteriaceae; genus Mangrovibacter; species Mangrovibacter sp. MFB070. The sequence continues at coordinate 80,318 of NZ_JJMI01000021.1, read as the reverse complement.
TTGAAGACAGCGTCGCGCCGATTATTGCCGCAGGCCAGGCTGAACGAATAGGCAATGATGGCGGAACGTTTTTGGACAACTTTGAGTTCCACCCAACACGAGGCCACAGCATTGGACATATGTCGATTGAACTGAGCTCCCGTGGGCAATCAGCGCTCTTTACCGGCGATGTCATGAATCATCAATTACAGGTGGTTTATCCACACTGGAATACTGTTTTCTGCGAATGGCAGGACGATGCCCGTATTTCACGCCGCAGAGTGCTCGAACAGAGTGCGGAGCAACATTTGTTGCTGTTTACCTCACATTTTGCCCAAACCTCAGCGGGTTATGTGTCTCGCCTGGGTGATGGCTTTACCTGGCACTACGAATAACCTGGAGTTTCCTGTGAATCACTCTATTAATGGGACTGAAATTGTCTCTGAAGCGCTATACGTTGCAACTGAAATCCCCGGAATTAACCTGTATGTGCGCCATAAGCGCCCGGCATCAATACAGGCATTCACGCCTGCGCGAACTATTGTAATGGTGCACGGCGCGACATTTTCATCAGGTAGCCTGTACGATGTGCCGTTCAATGGCATGTCGTTCATCGACTACCTGGCAGCAGCAGGCTATGACGTTTACGCGTTGGATGTGCGTGGTTACGGCAACTCTTCCCGCCCACCTGAAATGGAGCAACCTGCGAACCAGAACCTGCCTCTTGTCAACACCGATACTGGTGTGGCGGACCTTGAGCGCGTAGTCGACTATGTGCTCAACAAGTGCTGCCTGGACAAAACCATAGTATTCGGTATGTCATGGGGTGGAACTGTTGCCGGTGCGTATGCCAGTACCAACAACGATAAAGTTCACAAACTGATTCTGCTTGCACCGCAATGGCTGAGTGACCGGCCAATTCCTATAGATACTGGCGGGCATCTTGATGCATGGCGTTTGGTGCCGGTACGTGAAAGCAAGGCGCGATGGCTCAATACAGCACCGGAGCACGCCCGCGAGACACTGGTGCCGGAAGGCTGGTTTGAACAATGGGCGGATTTCACGCTATCTGAAGACCCATGGAGCCAGCAACGTACGCCAGACAAAATCAGAGCGAGTAATGGCCCCATTCAGGATATCCGGGACTACTGGCTTGCCGGACGAGCCTATTACTCGCCGGCCAACATTCATGTTCCTGTGCTACTTATTCATGGCGAGTGGGATATCGATGTACCCACAGACCTGATGCAGGCTCTGTTTGCAGAGCTAACCAATGCAAGGTACCGGCTGTGGGTTGAAATCAGTGAAGCAACACATCTTCTGTTGCTGGAGAAGAACCGCCACCTGGCTTTCCAGGCAATAAAGAGCTTTTGTGAAAGTGAGTTTGAACCGGAAACAGCCAGGCTGGTTGGCCGGGCATCCTGTTCGTAATCTCTGAGCAACTGTACTCAAAAATGCCGCATCTGCCAATAATCACTCCACACCATAATGTGGAGTGATTTTGCTGCCAGCCAAATAAGCTAACCACTCGCTATTTCAGCAAACGCACCTTAACGGATTTCCCTTTTATTTTACCTTGTTGCAATTGCTTCCAGGCATGACGGGCAACCGACTGTTTCACCGCAACATAAGCATGCATTGGGTGAATGGCGATTTTACCGATATCGGCTCCGTCGAGCCCAATATCTCCGGTTAATGCCCCCAGAATATCGCCAGGGCGCATTTTGGCTTTTTTACCGCCATCAATCGCCAGGGTTGCCATTTCCGCTTCAAGTGGCAATACCTTGCCAGCGGTGGGCAATGGGCACCAGTTAAGCGCCATATGAAGCATCTCTTCCAGTACATTTGCCCGGGTGGCTTCTTCTGGCGCACACAGGCTCACTGCCAGGCCACTTTCCCCGGCACGTGCAGTACGCCCAATCCGGTGCACATGGACTTCCGGGTCCCAGGCCAGTTCAAAGTTCACCACCATTGCCAGCGCTTTGATATCAAGCCCGCGTGCAGCTACGTCTGTGGCCACCAGCACACGGCTGCTGCCATTGGCAAAACGCACCAGGGTTTGATCACGGTCGCGCTGTTCCATATCACCATGTAAAGCCAGCACACTCTGGTTACTGGCAGTCAGGGCATCGCACACTGCCTGGCAGTCCTTTTTGGTATTACAAAACACCACACAGGATGCTGGTTGCTCACGGCTCAGCAACGCCTGCAGTACAGCAATTTTTTGATTCCTGGGGACTTCATAAAACTGCTGCTGTACCGCCGGTAATGCTTCTGCCGTATCAATTTCTATCGCCAGTGGTTCATGCTGGTAACGTTGGCTGATTGCCGCAATTGCCACAGGCCAGGTGGCAGAAAACAGCAGCGTCTGGCGCTGAGCGGGGGCAAATGCAACCACCTCATCAATCGCGTCAGCAAACCCCATATCCAGCATACGATCTGCTTCATCCAGCACCAGAGTACGTAACGCAGACAGGCTCACAGTCTGCTTATTCAGGTGGTCCAGTAACCGCCCGGGCGTTGCCACGATAATATGCGGAGCATGGGTCAGTGAATCGCGCTGCGCGTTGAACGGCACTCCGCCACAGAGTGTCAGCACCTTAATATTTGGCGTGGCACGCGCCAGACGGCGCAGCTCACCCGCAACCTGATCGGCTAATTCGCGTGTCGGGCAAAGCACCAGCGACTGGGTAGTAAATTGTGTCGCATCAATATGCTGCAACAAACCAAGACCAAAGGCTGCTGTTTTACCGCTTCCGGTTTTTGCCTGAGCCCGGACATCCTTTCCACTGAGAATGGCAGGCAATGCCGCGGCCTGAACCGGCGTCATCGCCAGGTAGCCGAGCGTTTCAAGCGTTGTGAGTTGTTGGGAAGACAGAGCGTTAAGTTCAGCAAATGAGGTCACAGTGATAATTCCGGATAAAAGCCAGTGGGCGGCAATAATACCACCCCTCACCTGAATTGCATGGCGAATTATTTACTCAGGAGATGAATGCTTATGGATAGCGCCAGACGTGGATCCAAATATGCCTGAATAAAAGATAACTATGTCTGCCATATTTTGAAATTTATGAATCAAACTGCATAGTGTATTCACGCACCCGCTATTATCGCCACAGCTCAAACGCCGTAACATCCAACTGGTTAATTTAAAAAACGGGAGATGTCATGGAGAAGCGAATACTGGGTAAAAGCGGGCTGGAAGCTTCAGCTCTGGGCCTGGGCTGTATGCGCATGAGTTTTGCCGACAAACCTGCGAATAAACAAGAAATGGTAACCCTGCTGCATCAGGCCGTGGATCTGGGGGTTACCTTTTTCGATACCGCCGAAGTTTACGGGCCTTTTACTAATGAAACGCTACTGGGTGAAGCTTTTGCCACTGTGGATAAAAGCAAACTAGTGATAGCGACCAAATTTGGCTTCAAACACAACCCTGAAACTGGACCCTCGCCTGCTGAAGGGTTTGACAGCCGCCCTGAGCAGATCAGGCGTGTTGCCGAAGCATCACTGAAGCGCCTGAATGTTGATTGTATTGATTTATTTTACCAACACCGTGTTGACCCGAACGTGCCGATTGAAGATGTCGCCGGTGCAGTGAAGGACCTGATTCAGGAAGGAAAGGTAAAGCATTTTGGTTTATCTGAAGCCAGCGCCGATATTATTCGCCGGGCTCACAGTGTCCAGCCTGTCGCCGCATTGCAAAGTGAATACTCAGTATGGTGGCGCAATATCGAGCAGGAAATTTTACCCACTTGTGAAGAGCTCGGTATTGGACTGGTGCCATACAGCCCACTTGGCCGGGGCTACCTCACCGGGACAATTACTAAAGCAACCACTTACGATAAAAGTGATTTGCGCAGCCGCAACCCGCGTTTTACCGCAGAAGCCATTGACGCAAACCAGGTGGTGGTCGACCTTTTGGTTCAAATCGGTGAATATTACCAGGCAACTCCAGCCCAAATTGCGCTGGCCTGGTTACTGGCCCAAAAACCCTGGATTGTGCCCATTCCCGGGAGCCGCTCTCTGCCACGGCTGCAGGAAAACCTTGCGGCAGCCGCTTTGTCTCTGAGCGAACAGCACCTGGCACAGATAAACCAGGCGATGTCTGCAATCAGTGTGGTTGGCGACCGTTATTGATTTATCCGTTACCTCGCGCGAAAGCCAGCGCACTTGTTGCTGGCTTCTTTGCACAAACTCAGGCTAGCGTGGCAATTCTGGTGAATAGCGCAGTGCTTCTATCAGTTTTGCAAATGCAGCGGTATGTTGTTTACGGCTTGGGTAGTAAAGAAAATACCCCGGGAAAGGGTCGCACCAGTCTTCCAGCACCGGAATCAGCTCCCCCGATGCAATACCTTCATGGGCAGTATCTTCCGGAACATACGCCAGCCCAAAACCACTTTTTGCCGCATCCATGCGTGACGCCAGGGTATTTAAAGTCAGTTGCCCTTCCACACGAACTTTGATTTCCTGCTCCCCGCGCATAAATTCCCATGCATACAACCCACCAAGCGTTGGAAGGCGCATATTAATACAGTTGTGTTCCTGTAATTCATAAGGTGTTTGCGGTTTACGCCGTTTAGCAAAATAGCCAGGCGACCCAACCACCGTCATGCGCCAGTCCGGGCCAATACGCACTGCAACCATATCACGCGCCAAATGTTCACCCAGGCGAATACCAGCATCAAAACGTTCACTGACAATATCCCGCAGGCCGTTATCAATGGTCATTTCCACATTCACATCCGGATATTGCTCAAGGAAAGGTTTCAGCGCAGGCCAGACTGTAGATTCCAGTGCATGTTCACCCAAGGTCAGGCGAATATTCCCGGCGACTTTATCGCGCATATCCGTGAGTGAAACCAGTTCAAGTTCGATTTCATCCATTCGAGGGCGAATAGCATTAATCAATTGCTCGCCTGCTTCGGTTGGCGCAACACTCCGGGTGGTTCGGGTTAATAAGCGAATACCAAGGCGTTCTTCAAGCCCCCGAATAGCATGGCTCAGGGCTGATTGTGAAACACCCAGTTGGGCTGCTGCGCGGGTAAAACTACGCTCACGGGCCACAATAATCAGGTAATAAAGGTCGTTAAAATTATCTTTCAGCATCCGGCGCGCCTTTGCTCACTGTTTTCCCAATATTGCCAAAGATACAGGGTAACGTCATTTTTAACCCGGTCACGTGAATTCGTGCGCCAGGCGGGTGCCTGACACAAATTTTTTGCCAAATGGACGCTGTAACAAAATACATCAAAGGTAAATTTTCTGGAAATTTCCTGTTTTACCCTGATAACTGCCTGTTCTCTTTTATAATCAATGAAGGTTTTCATATGTTTGAATACAGTTGATGGCAATAACCAGGAGGAGACCGGTTGATGATGAAGTCCGTTCTGCGTCGCCCACGAACACTTTTTCTTGCCATCCAGGTAGCCCTAAGTGGCGCAATACTTGGTTTAAGCCCTGCCCCCACACTGGCAGATGAAGGGCTGAATAATTACCCGCAAACCCCCGACCAAACACTGGGGCCACTGTTTACCGAGGTCCAGCGTTCAAAACTCTTTGCGGATCAAAAAACCTTTACAGACGCAATTGCCAAAGGCGACCCGCTGATGATCCTTGCGGATTACCGCATGCAACAGCACCAGTCCGGGTTTGATTTACGCCACTTTGTTGCGCTCAACTTCATGATGCCCCATGAGAGTGAAAAGTACGTTCCACCGAGCGGACAGTCACTACGTGAACATATCGACAGCCTGTGGCCTGTACTGACGCGCAGCACCGATAATGTAGATGAACGGGATTCATTATTACCGCTTCCCAAACCCTATGTCGTGCCTGGTGGCCGGTTCCGTGAAGTTTATTACTGGGACAGTTATTTCACTATGCTGGGGCTTGCCGAAAGTGGCCACTGGGACAAAGTAAGCGACATGGTAGAAAACTTTGCCTCTGAGATAGACAAGTGGGGGCATATTCCTAATGGCAACAGAACCTACTACCTTAGCCGTTCACAGCCCCCATTTTTCCCATTGATGGTTTCATTACTGGCAAGCCACGAAGGCGATGAAGCCCTGGTTAAATGGCTGCCAGAAATGAAAAAAGAGTACGCATACTGGATGGCGGGTAGCAACCAACTGGCTCCGGGCGAAGCGCACCGCCGCGTGGTAAAACTGGCAGATGGCGCGGTTCTTAACCGTTATTGGGATGACGAAGATACGCCACGCCCGGAATCCTGGCTGGATGATGTGACAACAGCGAAGCGCTACCCTTCACGGCCGGCTACCGATATTTACCGTGATTTGCGGGCTGGAGCGGAGTCTGGCTGGGATTTCAGTTCTCGCTGGATGGATGACCCGGAGCAGTTGGGGTCAATTCGCACCACCAGTATTGTGCCGGTCGACCTGAATGCCATGATGTTTCTGATGGAAAAAACACTGTCCAGAGCCAGCAAAGCCGCAGGCGACAACGCCGAAGCCAGCCGCTACGACGGCCTTGCCGATCAGCGCCAGCAAGCTATTGAGTCTCACATGTGGAATAGCAAAGAGGGTTGGTATGCAGACTATGACTTGAAAACACACAAAGTGCGCAGCCAGTTAACAGCCGCCGCGCTTTTCCCGTTATATGTCAAAGCAGCGGCAACGGACCGTGCCCAAAAAATGGCGAAAATCACGCAAGAAAAATTACTCAAGTCTGGCGGCATTGCTACAACGCTTGTGCGCAGTGGTCAGCAGTGGGATCTACCTAACGGTTGGGCCCCGTTACAGTGGGTAGCGGTTGAAGGCCTGAAGAACTATAACCAGCCTGAGCTTGCAATGGAGATAACCTGGCGTTTTCTGACTAATGTCCAGCACACCTACAACCGTGAGCACAAATTACTGGAGAAATATGATGTCACCACCACCGGTGTTGGTGGAGGTGGTGGCGAATATCCACTCCAGGATGGCTTCGGCTGGACCAACGGTGTCACACTTAAAATGCTGGACTTGTTGTGTGGTAAGAAATCGCCATGCAATGATGTGCCGGAAACTCGCCCGGCCATGACTCCGGGCACAAATACTCCGGAAACAAATTCAGGTACAGCACCAGCCAGCACACCGGCCGTTACTCCTGCCAGTACAGGATCCCAGCAATCACAGGCAGCCAATACTGTGGTAACGGGTAAATAATCCATCACTCACCAGCACCCCGCCTGCCTGCGGGGTGCTCTCACGTGCTTTTTTGCCACTTTTTACCAACTATTTTCCTGTGTCACAGGCTGGCCTGCCTGGGCTGGCAACTTTGCGTATTTACATTAATACTGATTAATACACACAGCCATGCGTAAGTTTGCCTTAAGTTTCTGGCAACCGCGCCGATAACGAGAAAACATCTGTCAGGTGTAATTACAAGGAAATACCGGTGAGTAATTATAGTGAACAATTTTTAAAACAAGGGCAGCTTGCTGTTCTTGGTGTGCTTAAGGATTTGGTAAAATCCCAGGCGCCTGTGTGCGTGTCCTGGTCTAAAGGGCAGTTTATCAGCCGGATGCTTTCTGTCGATACTGGTGGGTTGGTAATCGATTATGGCAGCCAGGACCGGGAAAACCAGGAAGTCTTGAAAGCCACGTCCGTCACTGTTACTGCCGAAACTCAGGGTGCAAAAGTCGAATTTACCCTTAATGGTATGGCTGCTGAAACTTACCAGGATCTCCCGGCATTCACCAGCCCTTTACCCGACAGCCTGTGGTACGTACAGCGCCGTGAATATTTTCGCATTACTCCCCCGGCTCACCCGCCTTATTTCTGCCACATATTGTTGCCTGGCGAAGAAAAATTTTCAGGTGTCATTCAGGACATCTCACTTGGCGGGATGGGAATTTTATTGCGCCAGAGCCTGCCCGGCACGGTTACTGCCGGAATGATGATTCCCCAGGTAGAAATTGACATGCAGGAATGGGGGACTTTTAAGTTTGATACTCAATTACTTGCTATGTCTGAGCGCAAAATTATCGACAACAAAAATGAGACAGTCACCATGCCGCGCCTCAGTTTTCGTTTTTTGAACCTGGGGCCAGCGCAGGAACGGGATTTACAGAAAGTTATCTACGAACTGGAGCGGGCAGCCCGGCAAAAGGCTGACCGCGTAAAATAAGTTACATTGCATCCAGCGCTTTATTGATCTTCCACAAATAACGCGGCGCCTGTGCTGCAGGGTGTTCTTTTACTACATGCTGAAAGAATGCGTCGCGGTCCAGTTTGTTGATTTTCTCAATCGCGGTGGCTCTGTCTGATGAAAACGAGCGTAGCAGTGCCCCCGCCCCATTCGCATACGAGACTGCCAGTGCGTCCTGCATCACTTCCGGGTCCTGAATACCTGCCAGCGGCCCTTTCTCAAGAATGCTGAGGTAAGCTGCGCCCACCGAGATATTCCGCTCCGGGTTTTTCAACTCACTGTTAGTGGGTTGCCCTGCCCACCCCATGCGCCGCCAGACATCTTTTCCAGCTGTAGAGGCCTTGATCTGCATCAGCCCGACTGCATTAGAAGCACTGACAACATTCGGGTTGCCCCCAGACTCAACAGCAATAATCGCAGTAATCAACTCAGGGCTGACACCCCATGCACTCCCTGCCTGCTGGCTTATTGGCATCCACTGTTTCGCCCGTGCCACAGGCAATTCAGGATCCCAGGGCTGTTGTTTATATTCATGGCCTGCACAGCCAGCCAATAACACCACCAAAAACAGTAACCACCTGGACTTCACATACCGCATCCGTCTTCCCTTCATCCTGTTTATAATTGCACCAACTACGCTGGCGACGAACACCTGTTGATGACAACGCAAGGTGTACGCGGCATCATACTCAAATACATCGCCAAGTCAGCAAGGAATTCGCATGCCAGTTATTCATCTGATTGCCCCTTCAGGTTATTGTGTTAAGCAGGAAGCCGCTCACCGTGGCGTGGAAAGGCTGGTCAGCGCCGGGCATGAGGTAGAAAACCAGGCAGTTATCCCGCGCCGTTTCCAACGCTTTGCGGGTGATGACAATGCCCGACTTTCCGATCTTTCCGAAATCGCCCAACTAAGCGAAAGCACAGATATCGTTTTAGCTGTTCGTGGTGGATATGGCATGACCCGGCTGCTTGAGTCTGTCGACTATGACGCCATTGCCCGCCGCCTGGAACAGGCTCCACTCGCAATTTGTGGGCACAGCGATTTTACGGTGTTTCAGTTGGCATTGCTGGCCCGCCACCCGCAGGCCATTACGTTCAGTGGGCCAATGCTCGCGGGTAATTTTGGCGCTGACGATCTCAACACTTTCACCTGGCACCATTTCTGGCAGGCGTTGCAGGAGCCTGAATTCACATTGCAATGGGTAAGTGACAATACACCATTTGAAGCCAGTGGCACGTTGTGGGGTGGCAATCTGTCCATGATTACATCCCAGGTTGGTTCACCATGGTTACCCAATATTGAAGGCGGCATTCTGGTTCTGGAAGACGTGAATGAACACCCTTTCCGGGTGGAACGCATGCTGATGCAACTACTGCGTGCCGGTATTCTCAACAAGCAGCAAGCCATCATTCTCGGGAGTTTTAATGGGACCACTCTCAATACTTATGATGACGGCTACAATTTCGATGTCATGTGTGACTTTTTGCGCAGCAAGTTGACAGTGCCGCTGGTGACCGGGCTCAACTTTGGCCATGAAGCCCGTACCGTCACTCTGCCTTTGGGTGCCAGCGCAAGGTTATCTCACCAGGGTGACATGGCAATGTTGACACTGTCAGGCCATCCCGTATTACGTCGGTAAAAATAAACGCTATTTCACGGTTTTCATTAGTGAAAACTGTGATAGCGTTTAAGAAACGAACGCTTTACTGCAAGGAGACAGGTGGTCTTGGACGCTGATGTTATTTTTAAGCTTTTTATCCTGGGGTCGTTACTGGTTACCTGTAGCATTTTACTGAGTTCATTCTCATCACGTCTTGGCATTCCTATTCTGATTATATTCCTGGCTATCGGGATGCTCGCAGGGGTGGATGGTATTGGTGGGATCCCGTTCGATAACTATCCTTTTGCATATCTCATCAGTAACCTGGCTCTGGCCATGATTCTGCTGGATGGTGGAATGCGCACCCAGGCAAGCTCTTTCCGGGTTGCGCTCTGGCCCTCTCTTTCCCTCGCAACTGTGGGCGTGCTGATCACTTCCGGGCTGACAGGTATTGCTGCAGCATGGTTGTTTAACCTCGATTTAATGCAAGGGCTGTTAATCGGTGCGATTGTCGGTTCGACAGATGCGGCTGCGGTGTTTTCTATGCTCGGTGGTAAAGGGTTAAACGAGCGTGTCAGTTCAACACTGGAAATTGAATCCGGCAGTAATGACCCAATGGCCGTGTTTTTAACCATAACCCTGATAGAAATGATCCAGCGCCACCAGACCGGGCTTGACCTGATGTTTCTGGTACACATTATCCAGCAATTCGGCCTTGGCATTATCTTTGGGCTCGGCGGTGGCTGGGTATTACTGCAGACCATTAACCGTATCAGCCTGCCGCACGGTTTATATCCGCTACTGGCACTCAGCGGTGGAATAATGATTTTCGCCATTACCACAGAACTTAATGGTAGCGGGATCCTCGCCGTTTATTTGTGTGGTTTCCTGCTGGGTAACCGGCCAATTCGCAGCCGCTTTGGTATCCTGCAAACTTTCGATGGCCTTGCCTGGCTGGCACAGATTGGCATGTTCCTGGTGCTGGGGTTACTCGTCACGCCGTCTAATTTGTGGGCCATTGCCCTGCCTGCATTGTTATTGTCTTTGTGGATGATTTTTTTCGCCCGCCCACTATCTGTATTGATTGGCTTGCTACCCTTCCGTGGGTTTAATTTACGTGAACGGGTTTTCATCAGTTGGGTTGGTTTGCGTGGTGCTGTACCGATTATTCTGGCCGTATTCCCGATGATGGCAGGTCTGGATAACGCATCTCTGTTCTTCAACGTGGCCTTTTTCGTGGTACTGGTATCGCTCTTTTTGCAAGGCAGTACGCTGGGGTTCGCAGCAAAGAAGGCCAAAGTTATCGTGCCACTGACTGGCTGGCCTATTTCGCGCATCGGGCTGGATATTCACCCGCGTAATCCATGGGAGCAGTTTGTTTACCAACTCAGCGCAGAGAAATGGTGCATTGGTGCAGCACTGCGCGACCTGCAAATGCCACCAGAAACCCGAATAGCTGCGCTGTTTCGCAATAATACCCTTTTGCACCCTTCCGGTAGCACCCGGCTTGAAGAAGGCGACATCTTGTGTGTGATTGGCCGTGAAGGTGATTTACCCGCCCTTGGGAAGTTGTTCAGCCGTACGCCGCCTGAGTCTGTCTCTTTGGATCAGCGCTTCTTTGGTGACTTTGTTCTGGATGCCAGCGCTCGCCTGGGCGATGTCGCGGTTATCTATGATTTGGAACTCTCTGGCGATACAGACCACGAGCAAAGCGTGGGCGAGATGTTTGTCCACATACTTGGCGCGGAACCTGTGGTGGGTGACCAGATTGAATACGCGGGCATGATTTGGACCATCGCAGAGAAAGAGAACAACCGTATCAGCAAACTCGGGTTACGTTTCGCCGACGAAGATCCACAATAAGATTATCTGCCTGTAGCCCCCGGCATAAAAGCTTCTCTGCCGCGCCGGGGGCTAAGGGGAAAAACAAATAAGTTACACTGTCACGACAGGGACACGTGGCGCCAGTGCACACAGCAACTCATATCCGATAGTTCCTGCTGCCAGCGCAACATCATCCACCGGTACATTGCCCCCCCACAACTCCACAGGCGAACCGATACTGGCATGCGGGCAAGGCGTTAAATCAACGGCCAGCATGTCCATGCTCACAGCCCCGGTGAGCGTTGTCAGAACACCATCAACCCAAACAGGCGTGGTATCAGGTGCCGTTCTTGGGTAACCATCAGCGTAACCTGTGGCCACAATACCAATACGCTGCGTTTTGGTTGCCTGGTAACGGCAGCCATACCCTACTTTGTCACCCGCTTTGAGGTGCTGGATACCAATTATCCGGCTTCGCAAGGACATTGCAGGCCGCAGGCCAAAGGGAGCAATATCTTGTGAGTTTGCTGATGGCGAGGCGCCATACAGGATAATTCCAGGTCTGACCCAGTCATAATGGGTTTCAGGGCACCATAACACCGCGGCAGAATTCGCCAGTGAGCGGGGAATGTTCAGGCCTTCAGCAGCCTGCCTGATTAACCGCATTGCGCCGTCAGTGCCACCTGGCTGGTCAGCCTTAGCGAAGTGCGCCATCAGTGTAATTTCCCCGACCTGTGCCAGCGACTGCAATTGTTGCCATACTGCATTCACTTCTTCCGGGCGAAATCCCAGGCGGTTCATCCCGCTGTTGACTTTCAGATAAACATTAACGGGCTTACGGGCCTGGCTGGCTGCCAGCATAGCCAGTTGCCAGTCACTGTGAACGCTGGTTGTTAACCCGTACTCATGGCACAGAGCCAGTTCATCTGCATCAAAAAAGCCCTCAAGTAGCAGGATGGGCCCGCGCCAGCCAGCCTGCCTTAGCCACAATGCATCTTCAATATTCAGCAAAGCAAACCCGTCAGTTCCTGCCGCCAGTGTTGACCAGATACGTTTCAGGCCATGCCCATAGGCATCGGCTTTCACCACACTCCAAACTTTCGCATGCCCTGCCTGCTGGCGAACCTGCCGTAAATTATGGCCGATAGCCTGTAAATCAATGGTGGCTCTAATTGGGCGGGTCATACGCCCTCCCCGTGGTGCACGCCAGGGTTAACAGATGAGCCAGCTGGCCGCACTTGAAAACCGGGCTGATAACGCACAACCCCGAGGTCGGCTGATTCGATATCCGGTTGGTGGCCGGAAACCAGATCAGTAATCAGTTTTCCTGACCCGCATGCCATCGTCCACCCGAGCGTACCATGCCCGGTATTGAGCCACAGGTTACGCAACCGGGTTGGCCCAATGACTGGTGTCCCGTCTGGTGTCATCGGGCGCAACCCCGTCCAGAATGAGGCCTGTTCAATATGGCCGCCCCGAGGGTATAAATCGCGCACAACCATTTCCAGCGTTTTGCGCCGGCGCTCAGGTAAATCCAGATTGAAACCAACAATCTCGGCCATACCGCCTACCCGAATGCGCTGGTCAAAACGAGTAATGGCAATTTTGTAGGTTTCATCCAGCACCGTTGAAACTGGCGCACCGGACTCACTGACGATGGGGATCGTCAGCGAATAGCCTTTCAGCGGATAGACAGGAATGGAAACAATCTCATTAAGCATGGAGGTAGACCAGGCTCCCAGAGCCAGTACCCAGGCATCAGCCTGCAATACTTCATTACCACAACGCACTCCGGCAAGTTTGTCACCTTCTACCAACAACTGGTCAATTGCCGTATTAAACCTGAAATTCACCCCGGCATCCTGTGCCATTCTGGCAAGGTTTTTCGTGAAGAGCTGGCAGTCTCCGGTTTCATCATTCGGCAGCCGCAGCCCTCCGGTTAGCTTGTGTGCGACCTCCGCCAAAGCGGGTTCAACCGCGCCCAGTTCAGCCGATTCAAGTAGCTGATACGGCACCCCGGCCTCCCGGAGTACAGCAATATCTTTTTCTGCGCTGGCAAACTGTGCGGCTGTGCGGAACAGCTGCAGGGTTCCCCCCTGGCGGCCTTCATACTGAATTCCGGTATCTGCACGCAAGGCTCGCAGACAGTCGCGGCTATATTCAGCAAGACGCACCATGCGCGCTTTGTTTTGGGCGTAATGTGTCGCATCGCAATTACGCAGCATCTGCCACATCCATCGCAGTTGCGCCGCAGAGCCATCAAGGTGGATAGCCAACGGAGCATGGCGCTGAAACATCCATTTAACCGCTTTTAACGGAATACCCGGCGCCGCCCAGGGAGCAGCATAACCAGGTGAAACTTGCCCGGCATTACCCGCGCTGGTTTCTTCTGCGGCCTCTGGCTGACGGTCAACCACGGTGACATCGTGGCCAGCCTGGCGTAAATACCAGGCACTTGCTACTCCAACCACTCCACTACCAAGCACCACCACTCGCATATCCAACCCCAATAGTCGATAAAGAATAATCATCTGGTCACAAATTGATAACCCAGATGAAAATGTTATTCAACATATGACTTTTTTATGGTGAGCACTATCACAACCTCACACACCAGCCAGATATAGCGCTAAATCCCGAAAAAATATTGCCGTTTTTCTTTTGCAGAGGAAAATTCTGCCTGCGTGCAATTAACCACAAAAAATTGTGTTTAACTAATGATGAAAAATATGTGCCAGCTCACCCTAAGTTGCTGGTGTGTTCTATGCTTATGAAGACGGTTCCTTTTATTACCGGAACTGAAACTTGAGGGGCGCGCTTATGGTCACACTGACAGCATCCGAAACACGGAAAGAGAAACGTCTGAGTGATGGACCCGACTGGACGTTTGAGTTACTGGATAGCTATTTGCAAGAAATTGACAGAGTTGCCAGGCATTACCGGCTTAGCACCTATCCACACCAAATCGAGATTATTACTTCAGAACAAATGATGGATGCCTATTCCAGTGTTGGTATGCCTATCAATTACCCTCACTGGTCGTTTGGTAAAAAATTCATTGAAACAGAGCGTATGTACAAACATGGGCAGCAAGGTCTGGCCTATGAAATAGTGATTAACTCCAATCCCTGCATCGCTTACCTGATGGAAGAAAACACTATGACCATGCAGGCACTGGTCATGGCTCATGCCTGTTACGGGCACAATTCTTTCTTCAAAAATAATTATCTGTTCCGTAGCTGGACAGATGCCAGTTCTATTATTGATTACCTTATCTTTGCCCGGAAATACATTACCGAGTGCGAAGAACGCCATGGCGTGGAAGAAGTGGAAAAACTGCTCGATTCCTGCCATGCCCTGATGAACTATGGGGTGGATCGTTACAAACGGCCACAGAAAATCTCACTACAGGAAGAGAAAGCACGCCAGAAAAGCCGGGAAGAATACCTGCAAAGCCAGGTGAATATGTTGTGGCGTACTCTGCCGCGCAAAGAAGACGAAGAAAAACTGGCTGATACCCAGCGCCGTTTTCCTGCTGAGCCCCAAGAAAACTTGCTGTATTTTATGGAGAAAAATGCACCGTTGCTGGAACCCTGGCAGCGTGAAATTCTGCGTATTGTCCGTAAAGTCAGCCAGTATTTTTACCCACAAAAGCAAACCCAGGTTATGAATGAAGGCTGGGCGACATTCTGGCACTACAGTATTTTGAATCACCTGTATGACGAAGGGAAACTCACTGACCGCTTTATGCTGGAGTTTTTGCACAGCCATACTAATGTTGTGTACCAGCCGCCGTATAACAGCCCCTGGTATAATGGCATAAACCCTTACGCTCTGGGTTTTGCAATGTTCCAGGATATTAAGCGTATTTGCCAGTCTCCTACCGAGGAAGACAAATACTGGTTCCCGGACATTGCAGGCAAAGACTGGCTGGATACGCTTCATTTCGCCATGCGCGATTTTAAAGATGAAAGCTTTATCAGCCAGTTTATGTCACCCAAACTCATGCGGGATTTCCGTTTCTTTGCCGTGCTGGATGATGACAGAAATAACTTCCTTGAGATAGCGGCCATTCACAACGAAGAAGGCTACCGGGAAATCCGTAATCGCCTGTCGGCGCAATATAACCTGAGTAACCTCGAACCTAATATACAGGTCTGGAATGTGGATTTGCGGGGCGACCGTTCACTGACATTGCGTTATATCCCACAAAGCCGGGCTCCACTGGATAAAAGCCGCCGGGAGGTGATGAAGCACGTTCACCGCTTGTGGGGTTTTGATGTAATTCTGGAGCAACAAAACGAGGATGGCAGCGTTGAGTTACTGGAACGTTGCCCACAACGTAATACTTAATACGTGTGAAGTAACCAGCCACAATATACAAAACGCCAGTTTCTGCTGGCGTTTTATTTTATACCGTTTTTATTTTACACAAGGGTATGAAAGCGCCTGGCGCTTAAACCAGAATTACCATGAGTCGACAGTCGCCTGTTTGACCATGACCCCTTGTGAACCGCTAACTGGTTACTGGCGCCCGTGAATGGCCAGGTCACCCGGCATGGTTTTATGCATCCGGTGCCAAATTTCACCACTCTCCCGCCCATAGACGCGCACAACATCATAAACCTGGTCCACCAGCCCGTCTTTACAGATGGTAGCCAGTTTATGGTAGAAACCAAGAGCAAGATTACGCGCTTCAGGGCTTGAGAAATAATGGCGACCAATGCGGGTATACAGCCCTTTCATCCCGTTAAGGATCAAACCGTAGATAGGGTTGCCAGAAGCGAATGCCAGCCCACGGAAAATATTGTAATCCAGGTCGGCAAAGGCATCAGCGTGGTCTTCAACTGCACTGGCTTTATCCAGTACCTGCGTAGCCTGATCCGGATGCTGGCGAAATGCAGTACGAATAAAAATAGTGGCGATATTAGTACGCACAGACAGCAGGTTATCAATCAACTGCGGCACGCTGTCGTGATCAAGACGGGCAAGAGTTTCCAGGATATTAAGCCCGGACGTTTCCCAGAAATTATTCACCTTCGTCGGTTTACCATGCTGAATGGTTAACCAGCCATCCCGCGCAAGACGCTGCAGTACTTCACGCAAAGTGGTTCGGGTTACGCCAATCAGTTCTGACAGCTCACGTTCTGCCGGTAAAATTGAACCGGGAGGAAACCGATTATTCCAGATACTTTCAATTATGTACTCTTCAGCGAAACCCGCCGGGCTTTGCGCCTTAATGACCATAGAGTGATTTCCAGTTACACAAGTTCTGCAAAATAGACTCATCATACCAGATGCCACTAACGCCAGATACCCTGGCGCCAGAGGAAAAAAGGGATCCCGGTATTATTTTTGCCAACTTTACATTCAGCCCAGACAGGGTTCGCCCTTGATCCAGCGGTGGCTGCCGGGTAACCTGATGAAAGTAAAAAAACAACGCAATATTTTATGTCGAGGAATAACATTTAATCCATGGAAATATCTATTGGCCGTGCGTTATACCGCAATTTTCTGGGCCAGTCCCCAGACTGGTATAAATTGGCACTACTCATCTTCTTGGTTATCAACCCGCTCTGCTTCTTTCTTATCAGCCCTTTTGTTGCGGGCTGGCTGTTAGTTGCAGAATTTATCTTCACTCTGGCTATGGCGCTCAAGTGCTATCCGTTGTTACCTGGTGGCTTGCTGGCGTTTGAAGCTCTGGTAATTGGTATGACAACTCCTGAGCGTGTGCGCCATGAAATAGCGGGTAACCTGGAAGTCATTCTGCTGCTGATTTTTATGGTGGCAGGCATCTACTTCATGAAGCAGTTACTGCTAACGATTTTTACCCGATTACTGCTGGGTATCCGCTCTAAAGTAATCTTGTCCATGGCATTCTGCCTGGCAGCAGCATTCATGTCGGCATTTCTTGATGCCCTGACAGTTGTGGCTGTCATCATCAGTGTAGCTGTTGGTTTTTATGGTATTTATCACCAGGTCGCTTCGAATAGTGGCGAAGAAGGCAATATTCTTGATGACAGTAGCCTGGAAACAGACAGCCGAACTATTCTCGAACAATTTCGCGGCTTCCTGCGCAGCCTGATGATGCATGCCGGTGTGGGAACTGCTCTCGGTGGTGTAATGACAATGGTGGGCGAACCACAGAACCTGATCATTGCCAGTGCTGCCGGGTGGCATTTTAAGGACTTTTTACTGCGTATGGCGCCAGTTACCGTCCCGGTACTCTTTTTCGGTGTCATTACCTGTGTACTGTTAGAAAAAACCCGCACCTTCGGGTACGGTGACCCCTTGCCCGAAAAAGTTCGCCAAATCCTCCAGGACTATGAACTGCGTAGTAGCAAAAAGCGAACCCGCCAGGACACCGTCCGCCTGGTTGTACAGGGTATTATTGCCGTATGGCTGATTTTGGCACTGGCCTTCCACCTGGCTGAAGTTGGTCTGATTGGTTTATCTGTGATTATCTTCGCCACCGCGCTGTGTGGGGTTACCGATGAGCATGCGATTGGTAAAGCCTTTACCGAAGCATTACCTTTCACTGCCTTGCTCACCGTCTTCTTCTCAGTTGTTGCGGTTATTATCGACCAGCATTTGTTTACGCCGATTATTCAGTTTGTACTGAATGCCAGCCCCCACGCTCAGCTCTCGCTGTTTTATTTATTTACTGGTGTGCTGTCATCTATTTCGGATAATGTATTTGTTGGAACGGTT
Source organism: Mangrovibacter sp. MFB070 (assembly GCF_000705335.1). Lineage (NCBI taxonomy): Bacteria > Pseudomonadati > Pseudomonadota > Gammaproteobacteria > Enterobacterales > Enterobacteriaceae > Mangrovibacter > Mangrovibacter sp. MFB070. The sequence goes on along the minus strand of NZ_JJMI01000021.1, from coordinate 62,058 downwards.
TACATAAACGAAGCCAAAAGCGCCCTTGAAGCGGGTGTTATCACGCTTAAGCAGTATGAAATGCTGGCAGTCGCCATCAATACCGGCACTAACCTGCCGTCTGTCGCCACACCAAATGGCCAGGCCGCGTTTCTGTTCCTGCTGACTTCAGCACTGGCTCCTCTGATTCGCCTGTCTTATGGGCGTATGGTCATCATGGCATTGCCTTATACTATTGTTCTGACTCTGGTTGGGCTGTTCTGTGTTGAGTTTACTCTGATCCCCGTGACCGAGTGGATGCAGGTACACCACTGGTTTACAGTTCCAACCTTATCAATGGTGGAATAACAAAGCACCAGGCATCCCAGAAGAACCCCCTATACGGGGTTCTTCTACAGGTTCAGATTTTCTTACTCTATTGTTTGATATTTTGCTGGCGCTATCAGTAAGTTGGGGTAGACTGCCACACAGTGATACATCCGGGATAAAAATTATGTTGCGATATTTAAACCAGTGTTCGCGTGGTCGTGGCGCCTGGCTATTGATGGCATTCACGGCATTGGCGCTGGAATTAACGGCGTTATGGTTTCAGCACGTCATGAAGCTGCAGCCTTGTGTTATGTGCATTTATGAACGTTGTGCTTTGTTTGGTATTTTAGGTGCTGCACTGGTTGGTGCTATTGCACCAAAAACCCCTTTGCGCTTTGTAGCGATGATTATCTGGGTATACAGTGCCGTGCGTGGGTTACAGTTGTCCTGGGAACATACCATGTTGCAACTTCACCCATCACCTTTTGCCGTTTGTCCTTTCAGGGCCGACTTTCCAACTTGGTTGCCTCTTGATAAGTGGGTACCGCAGGTGTTTGTCGCGACAGGTGACTGTTCTGTACGCCAGTGGGAATTCCTGACACTGGATATGCCGCAATGGCTGGTAGGGATTTTCGCAGCTTACCTGGTTGTGGCAGTTCTGGTTATTATCGCACAACCATTTAAACCGAAACGTCGCGACCTGTTTGGCCGCTGAGTAACTGAATATCAATTTAAGGGAGGCACTCTGGCCTCCCTTTTTATTTGTCCCATGCACGAGAACTACCTGTGGCTGCGATTTCTCGCCTCGAGATTGCGTAGTGTGGTTATCACATCAATTACCATAAAACACATCCCGATAATAATGCAGACAGCAGCTACAGGGATCAGCGGATACGGGTCATGTAATACACCAGCCGCATCAGCGACAGGTGGAAAAGCATAATACGCCGCCATAAATGCGACAGTAGCCACTAAAAAAGCAAATAGCCAAATTCCCCGAAACCACTTTTGCACGCTCTTCGCTCCTGGATGTTTCAAAACAAACAAAACAATAACGCGACAGGAAAACTCATAGGCCAGGTTGCCCCAACCAGCAGCGCGCTCAACCCCCGAATAGCCAGCCTTTCCTTTGCCAGTAAAAACGTAATCAGCGTACAAATAAATGCCATTACGCCATAAAAAACCAACATTTTTTGATAAATTGTCATGATTTCACACAAAACGTCACTTGACTTGCAGGCGTAATATGCGCGTTTTGTTGATGCAGATCAAGTTTAACACTCTGAGATTTATGTCACGCAGACGGGCTGGCAAATAAAAAGGAAAGAACAAGAGTTCACAAAAGCAAGGTGGCAAAGCAAGGTGCCTGCCACCATAAGACAAGCATTAACTGTAGGGACCGGGGTTATTTTGCCCATCCTGGCTTATTCAGGATATGCTCTTCCCAGTCACGTACATCTGACTCACGAACGGCAATATGGCGAACTGAAATGCGTTCACCATGCATTGCTGCTTTAGACCCGGTGCGCAACGGATGCCAGGCAGGCAGTGGTTTGCCCTCACCCACCAGGCGATATGCACAGGTGGGCGGTAACCATTCAAACTGGGTCAAATTTTCACGCGTAAGTTTGATACAATCTGGCTCGTATTCAAAACGGCGTGAATAATTACGGCACTGACAGGATTTAATGTTCAGCTGCTGGCAGGCGACATTGGTAAAATAAATCTCGTCAGTCTCTTCGTCCTGCAACTTGTGAAGGCAGCACTGCCCGCACCCATCGCACAACGATTCCCATTCAGCATCACTCATTTGCTCCAGGGTTTTCACTGCCCAAAATTCTTCTGCCGCCATTATTTCGCCCACCATTAAAATTAGCTGCACCTTATAAACACTCTGCCCACAGGATGCAAGTTTTTATACCGGTGACCAATGGGCTATAACACCCGGGTAGACACAGATTTACCGTCAAAGACCACTTCCAGGTTATCGCCACTGTTTAGCGGACCAACGCCTTCCGGAGTACCCGTGAGTATTACGTCACCAGGACGCAGGGTGAAATATTTACTCATATATGCAATCAACGGAATAATCGGCGTAATCATATCTTCCGTATTGCCTTGCTGGCGCCACTCGCCATTAATTTTTAAACCCAGAACCGTATTTTGCGGATCATTGCCAAAGTCTTTTGCAGGGATAAAACCAGAAATCGGGCATGCGTTATCAAACCCTTTTGCTTTTTCCCAGGGGCGCCCGGTTTTTTTCAGTTCCGCCTGAACCTGGCGTAAAGTCAAATCGAGCGCAACGCCATAACCCGCGATCCCCTGAACCACTTGTTCAGTTGTCGCATGGCGCAAAGTGGTACCAATGAGTACGGCCAGTTCAACTTCATGATGAATTTCACCCAGCCCCTGCGGTAATGCCAGAGGTTGTTTCAAATCGCACAATGCAGTTTCTGGTTTGATAAACAGCACTGGCTCTTGCGGTGTTGCGCTGCCCATCTCTTTAATATGCTTTGCGTAGTTACTCCCCACACAAACCACTTTATTTACTGGATAATCGAGCAAACAGCCCTGCCAGTCATGATGCTGATACATGCTAATCCCCTGTAAAATGTTATTACCTTGTTGATAAAACAACTATTGCGGCCTGCGGGGAGTGTGTCAACGACAAAATAGTAAGGCGATGAAAGAAAACAGGCAGCGGTGAAATACGCTGCCTGCAGGGCGGGAAATTAATTTTTACCTTGTTCTTCACGGTGCTGTTTCAGTAAATCTTCCACAGGCGGTGGGATCTGTAAATAATACCCCTGCGTTTCCAGGGCTTCTCTTACGGTATCAATATTGGCATTAGCCAGCTTTTTATCACCATTAAGCGGTAAAAGCATGGTCATAATTGGCTTACCAAAGCCAGCCATTAACGCTTCCGGCACCCGTGAAAAATCGTCTTTTTTTTCAACATAAAGATAGGTCTGGTCGCGCTTGCTACTTCTATAGATCACACAAAACATGTTTTTTACTCTGAATCATTCGCTGGTGACTTGCTTCAACATATTCAGGACTATAACATGCCTGCTATGCTTGGGATATCATCCCGTATTTTCGGGAATTTAAACTGAATTGAGTAAGGCCAGGATGTCAAATTCTCCCATTGAACTAAAAGGCAGTAGTTTTACACTCTCCGTGGTTCATTTGCATGATGCAAACCCCGCGCTTATCCGCAAAGCTCTTGAAGACAAAGTGGCCCAGGCTCCGGCTTTTTTAAAAAATGCCCCCGTCGTTGTTAATGTCGCCGATGTTGATGGCGCAATAATCTGGCAACAGGTTAATGAAGCAGTCAGTGCTTCAGGTTTGCATGTTGTTGGTGTCAGCGGTAGTAAAAACCCACAATTAAAAGCGCAAGTTGAAATGGCTGGCCTTCCTTTGCTAACCGAGGGCGTTAAACCAACCCGCCCGGCTCGTGAAGCAAAGCAAGACACGCCCCTTGTTGTACCAGAAGCCACAGTACACAGAACACGCCTGATTGATACCCCGGTGCGTTCAGGGCAGCGTATCTACGCACAGCACAGTGATCTGGTCGTCACAAACCACGTAAGCGCCGGTGCTGAATTGATTGCCGATGGTAACATTCATGTTTATGGCACTATGCGTGGCAGGGCTCTGGCTGGAGCTGCGGGCGATAAAGACGCACAAATTTTCTGTACTCATCTGGTTGCAGAACTGGTTTCAATTGGCGGTGTTTACTGGCTGAGTGACCAGGTTCCAACTGATTATTATGGTAAAGCGGCGCGGCTGAAACTGGTCGGCGGCGCTTTAACGGTTCAACCTTTATACTAAATAAGCCCTTTAACAAGGAACTCCTCTATGGCACGCATTATTGTTGTTACATCGGGTAAAGGGGGCGTTGGCAAGACTACGTCCAGCGCGGCCATCGCTACAGGTCTGGCCCAAAAGGGAAAAAAGACCGTTGTTATCGATTTTGATATCGGTCTGCGTAATCTGGACCTGATAATGGGTTGTGAACGCCGTGTGGTTTATGATTTCGTAAACGTTATTCAGGGTGATGCCACCCTCAACCAGGCACTGATCAAAGATAAACGCACTGAGAACCTGCACATTCTTCCTGCCTCGCAAACGCGCGATAAAGACGCGCTGACCCGGGAAGGTGTTGGCAAAGTTCTTGATGAGCTGAAAAAAATGGAGTTTGATTTCATTGTCTGTGACTCACCGGCAGGCATTGAAACCGGGGCACTGATGGCGCTCTACTTTGCTGATGAAGCCGTTATCACCACCAACCCTGAAGTCTCTTCTGTGCGTGACTCTGACCGTATCCTCGGTATCCTTTCATCGAAATCTCGCCGTGCAGAAGCTGGTGAAGACCCAATCAAAGAGCACCTGTTACTTACCCGCTACAACCCAGGCCGGGTTAACAAGGGTGATATGTTGAGTATGGAAGATGTGCTGGAAATTCTGCGCATTCCGCTGGTCGGTTTAATTCCTGAAGACCAGTCTGTTTTACGTGCATCAAACCAGGGTGAGCCAGTGATTCTTGATACAGAGTCAGATGCAGGTAAAGCCTATGCCGATACAGTAGACCGCCTGCTGGGTGAAGAACGTCCTTTCCGCTTCATTGAAGAAGAGAAGAAAGGTTTCCTCAAACGCCTGTTCGGAGGATAAATTATGGCATTGCTCGACTTTTTTCTTTCGCGAAAAAAGAATACCGCCAATATTGCAAAAGAGCGCTTGCAGATAATTGTGGCAGAACGTCGCCGTAGCGAAATGGAACCTCAATATCTGCCCCAGTTAAAACGCGATATTCTGGAAGTGATTTGCAGATACGTGAAAATTGATCCTGAGATGGTCACCGTTCAGTTGGATCAGAAAGGTGATGATATTTCAGTGCTTGAATTGAACGTAACGCTTCCCGAGACGGAAGAAAACAAGTAACACAGCCACTGTGCCAGGCGGCGCGGGGTTCCAGCCGGAACAGGTCAGAAAGCACCTGTTCCGGCTGTGTTTGCTGCGGCTTAATACTCTGTCAGTAAAGACTTGAGTGATTCACCCAGTAAATTTGCCCGCCAGCCATTGGTCAGTTCTGGCGTTAACCCTGGTTTCAGTTGCCAGTGCCAGTTCAGCAACTGGTTTATCTGGCGGCGTGATGCCAGCAACTCTGGGCTCAACCCACACTCTTCCCCCACCTGCTGCACAACGGCTTTAATCGCCTTAAAGGCTTTACGGTAGCCAGGCATATCTATCAGGCTGCTAATTGGTGCAGGCAAATCACCTTCAGGTATTGCCTGAGCCTGTTCAACCAGGCTTAGCAATGTTTTGCCATGATAGCGAATCTCACTGCCATTGAGACCCATACCATCCAGTTCACCCAGCGTACCGGGTAAATAGCGGGCAACGGACAACAGATTTTCTTCTTTCACAACAAAGTTAACCGCGAGGTCACGCTTACGGGCTTCACGTAAACGCCAGGCGGCCAGGAGCTTCAGGCAGCCCAACTGACGTGGACGCAACTGCCATGCGTTACCAATATCACGCCAGGCTTCATCAGGGTCAGTGATATCACTGCGGCGCTGCATCATCAGCTGGCATTCGTCCAGAGCAGCCGACAGCCAGCCGCTTTGCTGTGCTTCCTGGAAAAGTTTGCCCGCCAGTGGGAGTAAATACCAGACATCGGCCGCCGCATAGTCGCACTGCCGGGTGGTGAGTGGGCGAGCCAGCCAGTCTGTCCGGGATTCACTTTTATCCAGCACCACCCCGTCATATTTCTCCACCAGTTTGGCAAAGCCAGTGGAAAGCGGCATTCCGGTGAATGAGGCCAGCACTTGCGTATCAATCATATTGACTGGCATGGTACCGAAACTGTGAAGAAACACTTCAAGGTCTTCACTGCCGGCATGGAGGTATTTAACGATATCAGGGCGTGTAAGCAACTCAATAAAAGGTTGCCAGTTAGTAATAGTGAGCGGGTCAATTAACGATAAACGTTCCCCGTCAAACATTTGTACTAAACCCAGTTGTGGGTAGTAAGTCCTGGTGCGGACAAATTCAGTATCAAGCGCGAGGGTTGAGTGGCCTCTGGCTGCCTGGCACACTTCTTCAAGGGATGAATCACTTGTAATTATCTGATAGTTCAAAACAATTTCTCTATCTTTAGCGCATTACCCAAAAAAAACGCCAGGATCACCCGGCGTTATGGGAGATGGATTAAATTCTCAGGGCTTATTGTCACCTGCCTTCAGCACTTCGTCACGTAATTCTCGCCGTAAAATTTTGCCGACGTTTGATTTGGGCAATTCAGTGCGAAACTCGACCTGCTTAGGCACTTTATAACCTGTAAGGTGACGGCGGCAAAACGTTATCAGTGCTTCTTCCGTTAATGAATCCTCTTTTTTCACTACAAAGAGTTTCACCATTTCGCCACTGGCCTGTGAAGGTACACCTACGGCGGCCACTTCCTGAACACCGCTATGTTGCATCACAACATCTTCGATTTCGTTCGGGTACACGTTGAAACCCGACACAAGGATCATGTCTTTTTTGCGATCGACGATCCGCATAAAGCCTTCGTCATCCATCACAGCCACATCGCCGGTCCGTAACCAGCCATCCTGCATAATTTCTTCTGTGGCATCAGGGCGGTTCCAGTAACCTTCCATCACCTGCGGACCTTTCACACACAGTTCACCCGGTTCGCCAGGCACAACGCACTCACCTTCATCGTTCACCAGGCGTACATCCGTTGAGGGTACCGGCAGACCAATGCTGCCACTGTGATAATCAATATCATGTGGGTTTACACTCACCAAAGGTGAACACTCCGTCAACCCGTAACCTTCAAGCAGATAATGCCCGGTCAGTTTTTCCCAGCGTTCTGCAACTGCGTGTTGCACCGGCATCCCGCCTCCTGCCGCCAGGTGCAGTGAAGAAAAGTCGAGCTTCTGAAACTCCGGATTGTTCAGCAATGCATTAAACAATGTATTCACCCCGGTCATGGCAGTGAACGGGTATTTTGCCAGCTCTTTTACCAGGCCAGGAATGTCGCGTGGATTAGTGATAAGTAAATTCTGCCCACCCAGTTCAATAAACAGCAGGCAGTTCATTGTTAAGGCAAAAATGTGATAAAGCGGTAACGCTGTGACTACCAGTTCTTTGCCATTAAACAGTAGCGGCCCATAGGTGGCTTTTACTTGTTCAATATTGGCCAGCATATTGCGGTGAGTGAGCATTGCCCCTTTCGCCACACCGGTAGTACCACCGGTATACTGCAGAAATGCCAGTGCCGAGCTTTCGATTTCAGGCTTCACATATTGCATGCGGTAGCCCTGATGCATGGCACGACGAAAAGAGACAGCATCCGGCAGATGATACTTCGGTACCAGCCGCTTTACATACTTCACGACAAAGTTAATTAGCGTTCCTTTTGCCGTTGAAAGCTGGTCCCCCATACGCGTCAGGATCACATGTTTCACCGGGGTATTTGCCACAACCTTTTCCAGGGTATGTGCAAAATTGGAAACAATAACGATTGTACTGGCACCGCTGTCTTTCAGTTGGTGTTCCAGTTCGCGCGGTGTGTAGAGAGGGTTAACATTCACCACAACCATGCCAGCCCGCAAAATACCGAATAACGCGACCGGGTATTGCAACAAATTGGGCATCATCAACGCAACACGGTCTCCGGGGTTCAGGCCAAGACCTTCCTGGAGATAAGCCGCAAAAGCCCGGCTACGCTCTTCCAGTTTGCGAAATGTCATGGTTTCGCCCATGTTGATGAATGCAGGCTGGTCGGCATAACGCACACAGGCGTGTTCAAATAATTCAACCAGGGATTGGTAACGATCAGGATTGATCTCAGCCGGTACATCTTCCGGGTATCGGTTTAGCCAAACCTTCTTCAACGCATCACCTCTGTATGTTGTATTTATCGTCATCGCAACCCCAAAAAAACAAACAAAGAATTAACATTATATTAACTCAGCGTACCAGTTAACTCCGTTACGCTGTTTGCAGGTTGCGAAGCGCGTCACTAATTTATTTTTCCGTCCATGAAAACAAAGAAACAGTGACAAAGTCACTGTTTCTAAATACTCAAACCCGGACCTCTGTTTAACTGATTATTCAGTCACTACTGATTCGACACGTGCCGGACCATAGTTGTAATACCCCCAGGGCGCCGGACGCATGCGTAAATGGTAGCCTGCCCCCCACATCCATGGATCAACGACATCAGGTGGGCTGACCACTTGCTGAACCACTCGCCAGCGTTTGAACCCAGTCGCTTTCATGACCATCCAGGTATACTGGCTCTGGCCAATTTTACCTTTTTCGGTTCCGGTAATCGGCCCGACAACCGTGATAAGGTGCCCCCGGTAGTCAACCGGGTCGAGGAAACCTGCGACATCGGCGTAAATGCGCCCTACGGAGGCCTGCCCCAACTCTGGCCTTGCGCCCTCATCCAGCGGCATTACCGCAATCTCAAGGCGAGTTTTCCCGTCCAGATTCTGCAACCCAATAACTTTGCCACCAAAACGCGCCTCTTCACCTACATACAATGAAGGCGCATTCATCACGCGAACTAAATCCATTTGCGGAGTTGGACTGGTGCCTTTAATGGCATCCGGCACACTCACACACCCGGTTAACAGCAGGCAGGCCACTAACCCCAGGCCATAAATACCACGACGCACTGAACCACCAGCCATAAAAAACTCCTTACTCCGCAAACAGGCGCTCTTATTCCCGACCCGGCAATTTCTTCCAGGCCACTTCATTTCTAAGGTATACAGGTTCAGCCTGTTCAACTGCTATCGTTTTTTGTTGCAAAACGGCCTGTATTGCAAACGGCAGCATATCTTCCGCCATGGGTAAAGAAACACCTCCGGGTACCACGGACAGACCCGTATCTTTCGCCATATCAGGCCAGGCTTCCCACCCGGTACCTACCGTTACCCATTCACCATCGAGTTGCTGTAAACGCGCAGTCACAACCTCAGGCTTGCAGACACGTTCTGTTTCTTCCCCGTGCCACTGGCCTGTTGCATCGCGCTGGTATTCAGCCCAGTAAACTTCCCCCATGCGGGCATCAATGGCACACAATACCCGGGTTGCCCCCGACAGACGAAACGCCCCCTGTGCCATTGTCGCCAGTGTCGATACGCCAGCCAGAGGCAATTGCGCACCAAGCGCCAGCCCTTGTGCGATACCAATACCAATCCGCACGCCTGTAAAACTGCCCGGCCCACGGCCAAAAGCGAGAGCATCAACGTCAGACAAAGAAACGCCGCTCTGGTTCAGTAATTCCTGTACCAAAGGGAGAATACGCTGTGTATGCTCACGCGGGCACAGCTCAAAGTGGGCGTATGTTTTACCGTCGTTCCACACGGCGACAGAACATGCTTCGGTGGCGGTATCAATAGCCAAAATTCGCATGGGTGGTACTAACCTCAGGACAAAGACAATTACAAAATGGCGCGCATTCTAGCACACCCCGGGGCAAATTACTCCGCCGGCCTTTGGCGCAAAAATTCCGCCGCACGTTCTATATCCCTGGTGCGTGGCGCATCAGGCAGGCTACCAAGAAATATCTCGCCATAGGGGCGCATCACCAGTCGTGGGTCGCAAATCACTAACACACCACGGTCGCTGGTATCACGGATCAGTCGCCCCACCCCCTGCTTAAGCGTAATCACGGCTTCAGGTAGTTGTACTTCATCAAATGGCTCACCACCCCGTAACCGGCAATCTTCCATACGCGCTTTCAGTAACGGATCATCGGGAGAGGTGAATGGCAGTTTATCGATAATAACCAGGGACAGTGCATCCCCGCGAACATCGACACCTTCCCAGAAACTGCTGGTCGCTACCAACAAGGCATTACCTGCTGAAATAAATTGCTCCAGCAACTGAGCTTTGCTGGTTTCGCCCTGCAGTAATACTGGCAACATCATGGTAGCCCGAAATTGTTCGGCCAGATCACGCATCATTGCGTGAGAAGTACACAACACAAAACAACGCCCGTTGTTCGCTTCGATCAGTGGGCGAAGCATGGATGCAAGCCTGCGCCCGGCACCTGGTTTGCCAGGCTCTGGTAACCCGCGCGGCACACAGAGCAGTGCCTGGTGGGCGTAATCAAAAGGGCTCGGCAAGAGTAATGTTTGCGCATCATCCAGCCCCAGGCGGTCAGTAAAATGGTGTAAATCATCATTCACTGACAGCGTCGCGGAGGTAAACACCCAGCACCCTTTTTTCTCTTTGATCACTTCAGTAAATTTATCTGCCACACTGAGCGGTGTCAGGGCCAGAGTAAAGTTACGGCTGGTACACTCATACCAGTAACTGTAGCCTGTCTGGCTGGTTTCCTTGAGGCGTTTCAGGCGTGCCCGATACAGGGTGACACGCTCAAAAGCCGCATCCAGCAACGCTGAGCGGCCCAGGGATAATTTTGCCACGTCGTAACACAGTTCCAGAGAATCATCTAACAGCAACAGCGCGCGTTGCACGACTGTATCGGCCAGTAAATCCCTCAGGTTGCCACGAAAACCCGGCTCACCTAACTGCAGGCGGAAATCCAGGGTGCTCTGAGTGAGCCTGTCTGCACACTTCATTAATTGCTGGGTGTCTTTGACTTCCGTGCGGTAAGCAATGGCAATATCTTTGGCGACATCAAGCAACTGTCGGCTAGAAAGGGACTGCCCAAAGTACTGGCTGGCGATGTCAGGTATCTGGTGGGCTTCATCAAAAATGGTGACATCGGCATCGGGAATGAGCTCGGCAAACCCACTGTCTTTGACCACCATATCGGCCATGAAAAGGTGGTGGTTGACGACCACAATATCTGCATCCATCGCCTTTTTACGGGCTTTTACCACATAGCACTCTTTGTAGCGCGGGCAGTCAGCCCCCAGGCAGTTATCATTGGTGCTGGTCACCAAAGGCCAGACAGGCGCATCTTCCGCCACACCATGGCAAGTACTGGTGTCTCCGTCTTCAGTTTCGCTCACCCACTGGCGCAGAATCATCAGGTCGCTCAGGGTTTGTACCGGTAAATCGCCACCTGCCAGCACTTGCTGTTCGAGGCGTTCAAGGCATAAATAGTTACTGCGCCCTTTCAGTAACGCCCGCCTGCCAGTGTAACCCAGCGCCCGGGCAATGGTGGGCAGATCCCTGCTGAACAGTTGATCCTGCAAGGCTTTTGAACCGGTGGAAATTATCACCTTTTTATCTGCCCGCAACGCAGGTGCCAGGTAAGCATAGGTTTTACCCGTTCCCGTACCTGCTTCGACGACCAGTGAATGGCTGCCGGTAATCGCTGCACTTACAGCCTGTGCCATCTGCCTTTGTGCTTCGCGCGGTTTAAAACCGTTGATGGCCTGTGCAAGTTGCCCGTCTGACGCAAAATCGTCTGCCACGTTTGTCCTCCCTAATGCCTGGCTGGCAGGCGTAAAGTGATGCCGATTATGTCAGGGGCGGCAAAGTTGTGCCAGTCATGGTGATTCTGACAAAACATTGTGGCACTCTGTGAGATTGTTTAAGAGTTATCGAGGAAAAAAGATGACGATTGTACGCCTGAATGCTGAGGACCGTTGGTCTGACGCTATCATCAATAATGGAACGATGTATTTTACTGTAGTCCCGGAAATTGACGGGACTGATGCGCAGCAGCAAGTTGAGAACTGCCTTGAACAAATTGAAGCTATGTTGCAGGAGCGCGGGGGGGATAAAACTCGCCTGATCGATGTTACTGTATTCCTTGCAGATAAAAACGATTTTGCAGCACTTAACCGCGCGTGGGACGCCTGGGTGGTGCACGGCAAAGCGCCGGTACGTACAACCGTTCAGGCACTGCTGATGAAGCCAGACTGGAAAGTAGAAATTAAAGTTATTGCAGCAATTTAAAACAGGCCCCGGACAGGGCCTGTTACCGGGCTCTGTCAGCTTTGCTGTTCGTCATCGTCTTCAAAGCGAACCGGAATTGCTTCACCGGTAAAAGTTTCACGTATTTCTTTCGCGACCAGAGCAATGGCCTCACCACTACTCATACCCTGAGCCATTAAGGACTGAATACGTTCAACAGCCTTTTGTTGCTCTTCATGGCTTAACGCGGGTAAACCTGCAAACATAATCAACTCCTGATAAATTAACGGCTGATTATTTCATGCTACCCGGTACAAAGCCAGATAACATGAACGCTGTTACTTTATTAATATTGTACTGAAGACAACTACCATGCCTGCTAAGTTGCACCAACTGCCCCTTCCCTGGCACGCAGATGCCATTACCCACTATTTTGCAAAGTTGAGCAATAAAACCTGGGCAATGTTGCTCCATTCCGGGAATGCTGAACACCCATACAGCCGGTTCGATATTTTGGTTGCAGACCCTTGCGCCACACTGGTAAGCCGTAATGGCTTGTCTGAGTGTTATGATGGGCAGAACACTTCTTCACTTCATGGCGACCCGCTGGCGCACCTGAATACGCTTCTTGAGCGTTTTCCGTTTACTCCCGATGTGGATGAATCACTTCCTTTCCAGGGCGGCGCGCTGGGCTTATTTGGTTATGACCTTGGCCGCCAGTATGAGCGGTTGCCTTCTCATGCACTGGCTGATTTGCACACTCCAGATATTGCGGTAGGTATTTATGACTGGGCACTGATTGCCGACCACCAGCACCAGGCGCTCACACTTATCAGTTGGCAGAATGCCGACACGCGCCTGGCCTGGCTTGAATCTCAGGAGCCAGGCAGCCCGGAGCCTTTTCAGTTAACCTCTGCCTGGCAGTCAAACATGACACAAGCGGAGTATCGCCAAAAGTTCAGCCAAATTCAGCACTGGTTGCATAGTGGTGACTGCTATCAGGTGAACCTTGCACAGCGTTTTTCTGCCCGTTACCAGGGCGACGAATGGCAGGCATACCTGGAGCTGACTGAAGCGAACCGCGCTCCATTCAGTGCTTTTTTACGCCTGCCCGGCAGTACCATACTCAGTGTTTCACCTGAGCGGTTTATTTACCTGCATGACAATCACATTCAGACGCGCCCCATTAAAGGAACACTCCCGCGCCTGCCAGACCCGGCGGCAGATAAACGCCAGGCAGAGCGGCTGGCGGCATCCACTAAAGATCAGGCAGAAAACCTGATGATTGTCGATTTGATGCGTAATGATATCGGCCGTGTGGCTGTTCCGGGGTCTGTGCGTGTTCCCGAACTTTTTGTCGTTGAGCCTTTTCCGGCAGTACACCATCTGGTCAGTACCATTACGGCTCGTTTACCTGATGATAAACGCGCATGTGATTTGCTGCGCGCCTGTTTCCCTGGTGGCTCAATCACTGGTGCGCCGAAAATCCGGGCAATGGAAATTATTGAAAGCCTTGAGCCTCAGCGGAGAAACGCATGGTGCGGTAGTATCGGTTACCTGAGTTTTTGTGGTTCGATGGACACCAGCATCACCATTCGCACACTGACTGCCGAGCAGGGTTACCTGTATTGTAGTGCCGGCGGGGGTATTGTGGCGGACAGTGAAGCAGACGCGGAATATCAGGAAACATTTGATAAAGTCAGCCGTATTCTTGGCGTATTAACGGAGTAACTGATGCACCTCAATGAGTTATCCATGGAGATGTTTTTATCGCGCTTTCAGTTGTTACAGCCGGGCACTGGCGAAATGTCACGCAATGCGCGCCAGGCAGCTGTACTGGTGCCGGTAGTGCGCCGTCAACAACCAGGGTTGTTGCTGACACGCCGCTCACCCCGGTTGCGTAAGCATGCAGGACAGGTTGCCTTTCCCGGTGGAGCCGCCGACAGCACAGACCCGTCTTTGGTAGCAACGGCGTTACGCGAGGCCTGCGAAGAAGTCAGTATTCCTCCTGATGTGGTTGACATTATTGGCGTGCTGCCTGCAGTGGACAGTGTCACCGGTTTCAGTGTCACACCTGTTGTCGGCGTTATTCCTCCCGGTATTCATTACCACGCCAACCAGGACGAAGTTGCTGATGTGTTCGAAATGCCTTTGGCAGAAGCCTTGCGCCTGGCCCGCTATCACCCACTGGATGTTTACCGCCAAAACAATGCTCACCGGGTTTGGCTTTCCTGGTACCAGCACTATTTTGTCTGGGGAATGACCGCCGGGATTATCCGCCAGGTGGCGTTACAAATTGGCATGGATACATGAACTAGTAGCAAGGCAGAGATCCTGACACGGGCAGGTTTTCCTATTAGCCAAATTAAGCATATTCATTAGTTAAATTCATGTGAATAGTTTCCTCCCGGTAGCGATAAACTCTTACACTTAGCCCAGTTTTCTGCCATACATCAGCGGTTATTCAGGAGTGAATTCGTGATTAGTGTCTTCGACATGTTTAAAGTGGGTATCGGCCCGTCCAGCTCTCATACTGTCGGCCCCATGAAGGCGGGGAAACAATTTGCCGATGACCTGGTCACCCTTGGGATGATTGACCGGGTGAGCCGCATTGCGGTTGATGTCTATGGTTCCCTGTCACTGACAGGCAAAGGGCACCACACAGATATTGCCATTATTATGGGCCTGGCAGGTAACCAGCCAGACAACGTTGACATTGATTCCATACCTGCATTTATTCGCGATGTAGAAAACCGTGGGCGGTTATTAATCGCGGGCGGCCAGGCTGAAGTGGATTTCCCGAAAGATGATGGCATGCGTTTTCATAGCGAGAACCTGCCACTTCATGAAAACGGTATGCAAATTCATGCCTGGGACCAAACTTCTCTTATTTACAGTAAAACCTGGTACTCAATTGGCGGTGGTTTTATTGTTGATGAAGAACATTTTGGCCAGGCCGATGTCTCGCCTGTTACCGTCCCATATCCGTTTGATTCAGCCAAAATGCTGCTGGCACACTGTAAAGAGACCGGGTTATCGCTGTCTGGTTTGGTGCTTAAAAATGAACTGTCATTGCATTCTCGCAAAGATATTGATGACTACTTCGATGTTATCTGGCACACCATGCGCGCCTGTATTGACCGGGGCATGAATACCGAAGGTGTGCTGCCAGGCCCGTTGCGGGTTCCCCGCCGGGCATCTGCACTACGCCGCTTACTGATGTCCAGTGGTAAGTTGTCTAACGACCCAATGAATGTTATCGACTGGGTCAATATGTTCGCGCTGGCCGTGAACGAAGAAAATGCCGCAGGTGGGCGAGTGGTAACCGCGCCAACAAATGGCGCCTGTGGCATTGTTCCTGCCGTACTGAGTTACTACGATCATTTCATTGAATCGGTAAGCCCTGATATTGCCATCCGTTATTTCCTGGCTGCCGGGGCGATTGGCACATTATTCAAAATGAATGCGTCTATTTCTGGTGCAGAAGTTGGTTGCCAGGGCGAAGTGGGTGTTGCCTGTTCGATGGCAGCCGCCGGCCTGGCTGAATTGTTGGGTGGCAGCCCTGAGCAAGTCTGTGTTGCCGCAGAAATAGGTATGGAACATAACCTCGGGCTGACCTGTGACCCGGTTGCCGGCCAGGTGCAGGTTCCCTGTATTGAGCGCAACGCTATCGCGGCAGTTAAAGCTATTAATGCCGCACGTATGGCTCTGCGTCGCACTTCCGAACCGCGGGTTTCACTGGATAAAGTTATCGAAACAATGTACGAAACCGGCAAAGATATGAATGCCAAATACCGGGAAACTTCCCGTGGCGGGCTGGCAATCAAAGTTCAGTGCGACTGATACGACTTATCTTTCCCGTCCTGCCAGCCTGCTAACGCTTCATACAGGCTGGCAATTTTCGTCTTGTGGCAGTACAGGCAAAGCCAGGATAATTTTTCAACCCTGTAAATATTTCCACTACACTAAAATTATTCTGCATTACCATCAGGTTACTTAAGGCAAACCGGCATGCACAACGCCCAACGGATGGTTCATCAGCATCAACGTAAACGGATTATTATCTGCCTGGTCCTCGGTTTAGTGGTGGTGGTGGCGACACTTGCTGTTTGTTTTTTCCTGAATAAGACGACTCACCGGGCTGAGCGCCTCACTTTACAGCAGCAAACACGCCACGCACTGGATACCACACTTGCGCCACTAATGGCGTTGCAACTACCCGCCTCACTGTTCACTGGCAGTTGCCAGGATGCCTCGCTGAAGTTACGTGAATACGTCGTCGCCCGCCCCTCGTTGCGGGCAGTTGCGCTGGTACAGAATGGCGAAGTAGGCTGCTCAAGTTTGTTTGGGGAGCACCACGTTCCACTTAACAGCCGCCAGCCCTGGTTCCCGTCTGCATCTGTGCATATCTGGCTTCAGCAAGACAAACTGTTACCGCAGCATGACCCGGTACTGGCAATTTGGTTACCCACATCAGCAGATGGAATGAGTGGCAGCCTGCAGGTGGTCAATATTGGCTACCTTGCTGATTTACTCTGGGCCACACAATCAGATTCTGGTGCTAAGCTTGCCATCGACGTTGGGGATACCTGGTTTATCCACGGTCAGGGGCTTACCCAGAAATTGGTGCCACAGCCTGGCGAGTCGATATCCACAGTACAGTCATCGGTTCCCGGTATTTCCATATCACTGATTGGCCCTTCAATAACCCGTCTTGCCATACAGGACCTTCCCTCACAACTTCCCCTGGCGTTATTGTGCTCGCTGTTTGCAGTCTGGGCTATTTTGATAACGACCACTAAGCGGCTGAGTTTCATCCGTGAGTTGCAAACCGGAATTGCCGGTAAAGAATTTGTGATTTACTGCCAGCCATTATTCAACTCTGCGACACTAAAATGTACCGGTGTTGAGATACTCTTACGCTGGGATAATCCACGTCAGGGCCCGGTTTCACCAGAAACCTTTATCCCTATTGCGGAAGATGTTGGCCAGGTTGCCAGCCTGACACGCTATGTGCTGTATGAAACCGCTATTCGTAGTGCCTGCTTTCCTGAAGAAGCTGATTTCCATATTGGTATTAATGTTGCAGCACACCATTTTCAACACGGCGAAATCCTTGACGACATTAAGCAATACTGGAGTACACAGAAACCTGTGCAACAACTGGTGATGGAGCTGACAGAACGTGACAGGCTGGAAGATGACGATATCCAGTATATTGCTGCAATGAAAACGTTAGGCGTCAAACTCGCCATTGACGATTTTGGAACTGGCCACAGCTCATTACAGCGCCTGGAAATGCTCAAACCGGATATTCTCAAGATTGATAAAAGCTTTGTCACGGCTATTGGTTCGGACGCCGTTAATACGCCTATCATCGATTTGATTGTTGCACTGGGGCATCGCCTGCATATCGATATGATTGCAGAAGGGATCGAAAATCATGAACAGGCAAGGTACTTGCGTGAACATGGTGTGTCAACGCTGCAGGGTTTTCTTTATGGTGAGCCAATGCCAGTAGAGGAATTCAGTGAGTGGCTGGCCCGCTATGAGCAGGCCGGCCCGTCACCCGCCGGGGAGTAATGCCTTAACCGGACTGGGTGCCTGTGAGCATAGGGTCACGCGCAATGTGCACCAGTTCCACCCGGTACTCATTCACTTCCAGAATAGTAATCACCAGGCTTGCGATGTACAGCTTTTCACCGGCCAGCGGGATTTTGCCTTCGTTGGCAATAACCAGGCCCGCTACCGTCGCCACACTACTCTCCTCAGTCAGGCGCTCTTCCAGGCCAAGGTAGTTTTCCAGCGCATGTAAATCCGTGCTGCCTTTCACCAGCCAACCGTTTTGGTCTGGCTGAATATCCAGGGTTTCATCCGCGTCCGGGAACTCGCCAGCAATAGCTTCTAACACATCCAACGGAGTCACCAGCCCCTGAATAACGCCGAACTCATTACTGACGATAACGAAACTACCCCGGGCACGGCGCAATATGCCCAGCAAACTGATGGGATCGAGTGTTTCTGGTACCACGATTCCCGGAGAAGAAGCCGCAACAGCCGCAATATCTTCGCCTTTGTTGAGGGCTGCCAGCAACGATTTCGCGGTTACCACACCAATCAGTTCATCCAGCTCACCGCGGCAAACCGGAAACAGACTGTGAGGTGATGACATCACCAGGTCACGCACTTCATTTGCTTCCCGCAACGCGTCCACCCAACTAATGTCATTACGGGGGGTCATGATAGTGCGCAGTGAGCGCGAGGACAGGCTCAGTACACCGTTAATCATGTAGCGTTCTTCTTCGGCAAACAGCTCTTCCTGGCGCTCGGGTGTTTCATGTTCCGCCACATTGCCAGATTGCCGGCGTTTACCCATCAGGCCCAGAATTGCACGGGCAGTTCTGGCGCGTAATGGTAAATGTGCGTGCTGGCGTACCGCATTACGGTGTGCTATCTGGTTGAAACTCTCTATTAATATAGAGAAACCAATTGCTGCATACAGATAACCTTTAGGGATATGGAAGCCAAACCCTTCCGCCACCAGGCTCAGGCCGATCATCAGCAAAAAGCTCAGGCATAACACCACTACCGTTGGATGCGCGTTCACAAAAAGCGTCAGACGGCGTGATGCCAGTAACATGATGACCATTGCAATGACAACTGCGGCCATCATCACTGGCAGGTGGTTAACCATACCCACGGCAGTAATTACTGCATCAAGGGAGAACACCGCATCCAGGACAACAATTTGCAGCACTACAGCGGTAAAACTGGCATATCCTTTCCCGTGGCTGTCATCATGAGGGCGGTTCTCCAGCCTTTCGTGTAACTCAGTAGTGGCTTTGAACAGCAAGAACAACCCGCCCACCAGCATTATCAAATCCCGGCCAGAAAACGACCAGGACGCCACACTGAACAAAGGCGTGGTGAGTGTCACAACCCACGAAATAAGCGACAACAATAACAGGCGCATCACGAGCGCGAGCGACAGCCCAATAACACGGGCCTTATCCCGCTGCGCCGGAGGTAATTTATTAGCCAGGATGGCAATAAACACCAGATTGTCGATGCCCAGTACAATTTCCAGTACCACCAGTGTCAGCAAGCCAACAATAACAGACGGATCCATTAACATTTCCATCAATGACTCCTGTAACCCGAGGCAGATAAAGGCGGTTTAACGCTGAAACGTTTTGGGAACGGCTCACCACAAGGCTGCTGTGAGTTTGAATAAAAAACACCCGACTGGGCAATTTGAAAGGTAAAGAAACGTCGGTGACGATCCATATAGTAGGGCTTACCCTGCACTCCAAATGTAAAAAGGATGGTTATCCTAACAATAAATTATAACTTTTGGTTAATATTTACCTAAGCTTGCAATAAAACCCTCATTTTTCTGCAGGATAATTAACGCTGCAATCGAAAATTAAGTTATCAGTAAATTAACGACCTGAGTCACATAATTTATTTTTTTACTATCTAAAATAAATCTCGCTGATGATTCCATTATTTAATCAATTCATAACGTTGAAATTTTGCATCCCCATAGTGTTTACAAGGGCGAACAGGAGGTAGCAAGTGACCATTGCTATTGTCATAGGCACACACGGTTGGGCAGCTGAGCAATTGCTCAAAACTGCCGAAATGCTGCTAGGCGAGCAAGAAAACGTAGGCTGGATCGATTTTGTTCCCGGTGAAAATGCGGAAACCATTATCGAAAAATACCAGGCTCAATTAGCTAAACTGGAAACTGGGAAAGGCGTCCTTTTTCTTGTGGATACCTGGGGTGGGAGCCCATTTAATGCGGCCAGCCGCATTGTTGTCGACAAAGAAAACCACGAGGTCGTCGCCGGGGTTAACATCCCGATGCTGGTCGAAACTCTGATGGCGCGCGACGATAACCCTTCATTTGATGAACTGGTCAATATCGCGGTGGAAACAGGGCGTGAAGGCGTTAAGGCGCTTAAAGCACAGCCTGTAGCGAAACCCGCCAAGCCAAAACCCGCTGCTGCGCCAGTGAAACCCATGACTGATGCCGACTATATGGTTATTGGCCTGGCGCGTATTGATGACCGCCTGATTCACGGGCAGGTTGCAACTCGCTGGACCAAAGAGACTAATGTCAACCGCATTATCGTAGTCAGTGATGAAGTGGCGGCTGATACCGTCCGTAAAACGTTGCTCACCCAGGTGGCCCCGCCAGGGGTAACTGCCCATGTTGTGGACGTTGCCAAAATGATTCGTGTCTACAACAACCCGAAATATGCCGGTGAACGTGTCATGTTGTTGTTCACTAACCCAACAGATGTCGAACGCATTGTTGAACAAGGGGTGAAAATCACAACTGTCAATATTGGGGGTATGGCCTATCGACAAGGGAAAACACAGGTAAACAACGCCGTCTCCGTTGATGAGAAGGATATTGAGGCATTCCGCAAACTGAATGCACGGGGCATCGAACTGGAAGTACGTAAAGTCTCCAATGACCCGAAACTCAAGATGATGGAACTCATCAACAAAGTCGGGAAGGAATAATCACGTTTAGGGCCGTCCCCCTTGTGACGACGGTTTCGGTATTCAGTCTGTTTACGTTATAGGAGAAGTACAATGGAGATTACTACTCTTCAAATTGTGCTGGTGTTTGTTGTCGCTTGTATTGCTGGTATGGAATCCATACTGGATGAATTCCAGTTTCACCGCCCCCTTATCGCCTGTACGCTCATTGGGGCCGTGCTGGGTGATATGAAAACCGGGATTATCATTGGTGGTACCCTGGAAATGATCGCCCTTGGCTGGATGAACATTGGTGCGGCAGTTGCACCTGATGCAGCACTGGCATCTATTATTTCAACCATCCTGGTTATTGCTGGTCACCAAAGCATTGGTGCAGGTATTGCGCTGGCAATACCACTGGCTGCTGCAGGCCAGGTACTGACTATCATCGTGCGTACCATTACTGTGGGCTTCCAGCATGCTGCAGACAGCGCCGCTGAAAAAGGTAACCTTAGCGCGCTTTCATGGATACACGTTTCAGCGTTACTGCTCCAGGCAATGCGTATCGCTATTCCGGCAGTTATCGTGGCTATATCTGTTGGTACCAGTGAAGTTCAGAATATGCTCAATGCATTGCCTGAAGTGGTCACCAGTGGCCTCAATATTGCTGGTGGTATGATTGTTGTGGTTGGTTACGCAATGGTCATCAACATGATGCGTGCAGGCTACCTGATGCCGTTCTTCTATTTAGGGTTTGTTACCGCTGCATTCACCGATTTCAACCTGGTTGCGCTGGGCGTTATTGGTGCTGTGATGGCAATTCTCTACATCCAGCTCAGCCCGAAATATAACCGCTCTGCAGCTGCACCTGCGCAGGCATCTGGCGCAAATGACCTCGATAACGAACTGGATTAATAGGTGAGCGATATGGTTGACATGACTAAAACTACTACTGAGAAGAAACTCACCCCAGGGGATATTCGTGGCGTATTCATTCGCTCCAATCTCTTCCAGGGTTCATGGAACTTTGAACGTATGCAGGCGCTCGGTTTCTGTTTTTCGATGGTGCCGGTAATTCGCCGCCTTTACCCGGAAAACAATGAAGCTCGTCGCCAGGCAATTAAACGTCACCTGGAGTTCTTTAATACTCACCCTTATGTCGCCGCCCCGGTTCTGGGCGTTACCCTCGCCATGGAAGAACAACGTGCCAATGGTGCGGAAATTGACGATGCGGCTATCAACGGTATTAAAGTCGGTCTGATGGGGCCACTGGCCGGTGTAGGTGACCCAATTTTCTGGGGTACCGTTCGCCCGGTCTTTGCTGCACTCGGTGCCGGTATTGCCATGAGTGGCAGCCTGCTGGGGCCTGTTCTGTTCTTTGTATTGTTTAACCTGGTACGCCTGCTCACTCGCTATTACGGTGTGGCTTATGGTTACCGTAAAGGTATCGATATCGTTAAAGATATGGGTGGCGGCTTCCTGCAAAAAATGACGGAAGGGGCGTCCATTTTGGGCCTGTTTGTCATGGGGGCGCTGGTCAATAAGTGGACCCATGTAAACATTCCACTGGTGGTGTCGAAAATTACCGACCAGACGGGTGCTGAAAAGGTCACGACAGTACAGAACATTCTTGACCAGTTAATGCCAGGCCTGGTGCCACTACTGCTCACATTTGCCTGTATGTGGCTGTTACGCCGTAAAGTTAACCCACTGTGGATCATTATTGGGTTCTTTGTAATTGGTATTGTTGGTTACGCTATTGGTCTGTTGGGCCTGTAACTGTAAGACACAAGGCCGGGGTTCGCCCCGGCCTGCATGCAGACAGGGATAACCTATGTCGTTTACGGATATCATTATTCTGGTTTTAACGCTTGCCTTTTTCGCCTTTGCTCTTTACGACGAAATTATCATTAACCACCTCAAATCCCCCACTCTGCTCTCGATACCTTTGCTACGCCGTAGCCGGGCTGACGGAATGATTTTTGTCATTCTGGTCGCCATTCTTATTGGCAACAACATCCATGCTCAGGGCCCGGCCTTTACTACATGGTTATTAAGTGCACTGGCACTGGTTGGTTTCTATATATTCTGGATAAGGACTCCCCGGGTGCGGTTCAAAAAAGCAGGTTTCTTTTTTAGCGGGTTTTGGACTCCCTACTCAAAAATAACCGCGATGAATTTATCTGAAGACGGAGTACTGGTTTTTCAGCTAGGTGAACGCCGATTATTGATCTGCGTCAGAAATATAGACGATCTTGAAAAGATATATAAATTTATGGTCAATAATCAATAAGTTAGATATATAGCCTTGTCTATGTATTATACCGCAATGCATAACAAGGCTTATTTTTTATTCATATTCTGCTGCCGATTCAGGCAACTCTATTAATAAGCTCTTTTTATTTACCCTCAACTGAAAATAGTTATCATTTTCAAATATATATCAATATTGTTTTATTCCCTAAAATTATGTTAAGGTGCGCGCATCATTGGGGAGTAGCTGATTTCCTTTATTGGAAATGTACGTGTCAACATACTCGTTTAAATAACGTGGCGCGTACGGGCTGTGATTAGCACAGTCAGGCGAGACCAAAGACAGTTATCGGCGCTGTTTACTGGGGGCGCTGTGCTGTTCTTTGTCAATTCCCCGGTCAGGATGCTTTATGAATCTTTCAGCAATGATTCTTCTCGCCCTTGGTATGTCAATGGACGCATTTGCGGCAGCAATTGGCAAAGGGGCAACTCTCCATAAACCCAAATTCAGCGAAGCGCTGCGTACCGGTATTATCTTTGGTTCTATAGAAACACTGACTCCCCTTATTGGTTGGGGGTTAGGGTTAGTCGCCAGTCAATTTGTCCTCACCTGGAATCACTGGATTGCCTTCCTGCTGTTGTTGTTTCTTGGTGTGCGCATGCTTATTGAAGGGATCCGTGGCGAAACCGATGATGACGCCCAGCCAATTGCACGCCATAGTTTTTGGCTTTTGGCCACTACCGCTGTGGCAACCAGCCTGGATGCAATGGCTGTAGGTGTTGGCCTGGCTTTTCTTAATGTCAACATAATCCATATGGCGCTGATGATTGGCTGCGCCACTCTGGTAATGTCCACACTGGGTATGATGGTTGGCCGCTTTATAGGCCCGCTACTGGGTAAACGGGCTGAAATACTGGGCGGCCTGGTACTGATTGGTATTGGATGTGAAATTTTGTGGGCCCATTTTGCGGGTTAAACCACCAGCTCCCGCTGCCATACCTGGATCAGGAAATCTGCTTTACAGGAAAACGATGCTCTGGCAGCTATCTCAGCTTTGGTTTCTTCACTGGCATGCCAGGCAAATGGGGTCATCTGCAACAGCGACCAGGCTTGTGGGCCAGTTAGCTGCAAATTTGTCTGTAATGGCAGTGATTCTGCCAGCCGGAACCCCGGCAACTGCTCGCTGTGTTCCGGATGTAAACGCACCTGTGGGTAAATCAGCGCCTTCAGTTCATACAAGTGTTCCGGGCCCGGTGTGGCGGTAATCACGATACCACCGGGTTTGACCACCCGTTGCAACTCCATACTGTTACAGGGCGCGTAGATGCGCACCACCCCGTCCAGGCTGTTCTCTTCAAATGGCAGGCGCTGGCTGGAAGCAACACAGAAATGAACAGAAGCATAACGTTTGGCAGCCATGCGAATGGCTACTTTTGATACATCAAGCCCGTAGCAGCTGCCCTGCCGTTCGTTGACCCACTGTGCAAACTCACTGGTGTAATACCCTTCTCCACAGCCAATATCCAGCAAAGCGGGCGCGTTTTCCGGCAACCAGTGTGCCAGTTGGCTGGTAATAAACGAACGCAATGGCTGGTAATGCCCGCTGTCCAGAAATTCACGCCGGGCCAGTATCATTTCGGCATTATCACCAGGGTCTTTTGACCGCTTGTGGTGAACCGGTAATAAATTGATATACCCTTCGCGCGCCAGGTCAAAACGATGCCCGGCACTGCAGACCATGCTTTTATTCTCGCCGTGCAGTTTTGCGTGGCACAGCGGACACAAATACAACATAACCACTCCTGTCAAACTCACTGCGCGCAGTTTACCTGCAAGTCTGCGCGCAGCAAATGGTTTTACAAGGCGGGATGGCTGTCATCGCTGTGCCCGAGCACTATCAGATTAGGATCACCGGCAGGTATACCATCAGGTTCAACATTCTCAAGGCGCAACACATCCCCCATAATCTGGCTGAAGACTGGAGCTGATACCGCACCACCATAGTACTGGCCATTTGAAGGATTATTAATGACCACAACCAGTGCAAAACGCGGATCACTGGCAGGCGCAACTCCGGCGGTATAGGCAATATAATTATCGATGTATTTACCATCCGGGCCGATTTTTTTCGCGGTCCCGGTTTTAACAGCAACCCGATAGTCTTTTACTGCTGCCTTAATGCCGCCACCACCAGGCAACGCCACACTTTCCATCATGTGTTCAACTTCATGAACGATCTTTTCTGGCATTACCCGCGTTCCGACAACTGGCGGGTCGACACGGGTTATCGAGAGTGGGCGGGAAATGCCAAAGCTGCCTATCGTGGCGTAGACGTGAGCAAGTTGCAGAGGCGTTACCATCATGCCGTAACCGAATGAAAACGTCGCGCGATCCAGTTGGCTCCAGAAACGCCGGTTTGGCATGTAGCCTGAGCTTTCCCCAGTCAATCCAAGACCGGTGCTTTGCCCAAAACCAAATGCCTTATACGTGGTTATCAAATCCTGTATTGGCATTGCCAGTGACAAGTGTGACACCCCGGTATCACTCGATTTTTGCAGAATACCGGTCAGCGATAACTCCGGGTACCAGCCAACATCGCGAATACGGTGCCCATCCACAACATAGGGGTGTGTATCAATCACATCATCGGGTTTAACAATACCCGCTTTTAACGCCGTCATTATCACCATGGGTTTGACTGTCGAGCCTGGTTCAAATGTGTCACTTATTGCCCGGTTACGGAAATCATCCAGTTTTGCGCCATCGCGATTATTTGGGTTGTAAGTGGGGTAACTCGCCATTGCCAGAATTTCCCCTGTGCGCACATTAATCAGCACAGACGCACCCGAGTCTGCTTTGTTCCAGCGAACAGCATTACTTAATGCATCTTCGGTTACTGTCTGTAACCGTTTATCGATACTGAGAATAATGTTATGGGCTGGCGTACCAGGAACCTCGGTAATATTTTCCACTACATGCCCATAACGGTCTTTACGTACCAGGCGCTTGCCTTCCTTGCCAAGCAACTGGCTATTGAAGCTTTTTTCCACACCCTCAATGCCCTGCCCATCAATATTGGTAAAACCCAGCAGATTCGAGGCTATATGCCCGGAGGGATAAAAACGACGAGACTCTTCGCGCAAAGCAATGCCTGGCAGATTAAGTTTATCTATCCAGTGCGCCTGTTCAGGGTCAACCTGACGGGCAAGGTAGATGAAGCGCCCTTGAGGGTTCTGGTTGATACGTTCGGAGAGAGAATTAAGGGATATTTTCAAGGCACTGGCTAACGCCTGCCAGCGGTCATTAACCTTAACACCGCCTTTCTCAATTACGGTTTTAGGATCGGCCCAAATTGCTTCCACAGGGACACTGACTGCCAGAGGGTCGCCATTGCGGTCCTCTATCATGCCGCGCGGCATGATAATAGGCTCCTCGCGCAATGAACGCATATCCTCTTGTTGCACTAACGGCCCAGGCGAAATTATTTGCAACCAGCCAACCCTGCCGAGTAATAGAACAAGGCTCAGGAGTATAGCAAGACACAACAGCCCGAAACGCCATGAAATGAAGTTACCCGTTGGCAATACAGGATTTTTCTTCACAAACATCCCTTCTGAAACAATAAAAATGACGCTGAAATTAGAACCTAACCACTATCAGAAAGGGGGAAAACTCTGCTAATACCTTCACGATATTGCAACAAGACACAAACAGAAGCGGGATGTGAAATATTTTGTAAGATATTGCCAAATCCCAGAAAGATAAAAGCCCCGCTATAAGCGAGGCTTTTGAATTGTGATGTATGTGCGTGGCTTGCGCCGTGCAACTTACAGCGCTACAACGTTAACCGCTGCCGGGCCTTTCTGACCATCCTGAATTTCGAACTCTACGTTCTGGCCTTCAGCCAGAGTTTTGAAGCCGTTACCCTGGATTGCAGAGAAGTGAACGAACACATCTTTGCTGCCATCAGCAGGAGTAATGAAACCAAAACCTTTTGCTTCGTTGAACCACTTAACTTGACCTTTGATCTTTGCCATTTCTAAATTTCCTTAGTTTGTTTCTACGCCCACAGGCATACCTGAGATAAAACAGAGACATTACTGCTTGAGGCACTAATAAAAGGTTCGGCAGAGAAGCGGTATTCAACGACAACGTGTTTACTCAAAACTTCTTTACTGAAAATGCCACACATAAACAGAACTGTACCTCGTTTGACTCAAAGTGTTATCACATACAACGTTTATAATGGCAAGCCATTTTTAAACGTGCATCGATCTAACGCACAAATTCAGTAAGTTAGTTTTCATGAATGCACAGTTATGCGCAAATATTCATTAAACAAAACTTATGGTCACGGTTAATTCTGTGACTGTGCTGCTATATTGATGTAACTTTTCTAACATAGACCAATCACTTCCCTGCGTCCAGCGGCTCTCAGCAAAAGAGATATAGAAAATTCTGCTGGATGAATACAACGCATAGCTATGCAGTTTCAATTGCCTTAACAAGGCCCGCTTCAGTGCAATAATGTGATTCAGATTCCATTCTGGAACATGCACCAAAATAATGACAGTTTAATGAACCTGCATCAAAATAATGCAAAGATTTATTTACCCATGAATAAAAAGAGTCAGTTCCAATCACCCGGGCATATATATAACCAAAGGAATATGATAATAATTAAATGTTATTTTTAATTAACTCATGGTACTGACCTATTCTGCAGCATTGAAAATATT
This sequence comes from Mangrovibacter sp. MFB070, assembly GCF_000705335.1. Lineage (NCBI taxonomy): Bacteria > Pseudomonadati > Pseudomonadota > Gammaproteobacteria > Enterobacterales > Enterobacteriaceae > Mangrovibacter > Mangrovibacter sp. MFB070. The sequence goes on along the minus strand of NZ_JJMI01000021.1, from coordinate 34,422 downwards.
TCGAATCTTCTCCTTTATTTTTCAACGCCTGCAGTAGTTTATCGGGTGGTTCATCAATGGATTCATCGGCAAGCTCAAATACCCCCCAATGGATGGGGATAGCATACGGCCGGCCAATTTGCTGCCACACTGAAACGCTTTCTTCAGGCGACATATGATGCGGATGCATGAACCATTCTGGTGCATAGGCCCCAACAGGCAAGGCAACCATATCCGGTTGGCCAACGCGCAATACAAAATCAGACAGTTGCGGAAAGTAACCCGTGTCGCCACTGAACCAAAACCGGCAATCGTCACTTTCAAGAACCCATCCACACCATAAGGAACGGTTACGGTTCCACGGTGTTCTCATACTCCAGTGTTGAGCCGGAACCGCGGTTAATACCAATCCTTGCCAGACATATGACTGCATCCAGTCGAGTTCTATAACCTGTTGAATGCCACGCCGCATAAACCAGTTACCCAACCCGAGTGGAACGAAATAGCAGGCCTGGGGATGGTAACGCTTTAACTGACTGATAGCCGTGCTGTCGAGGTGGTCATAATGGTTATGAGAAATGACAACAGCGCCGACTGGCGGTAACTCAGCGACGGACGTACAGGGAGGCGTTTTGCGTGACGGCCCGGCAAAAGAGACCGGTGATGCACGCTGAGAAAAAACCGGATCAATAAGGATATTAATACCGTTCAGACGGGCCAGAACAGAAGCATGTCCCAGCCACCAAATCCCGTCTTCCTCTGTGGAAAAATCGGCGCGCTGCCACCAGGTACTAATAAACGCGTCGTAACCCGCGGCCGGAGGATGAGGCAACTTCGCCTGTTTGCGTTCTGCACGCCATTTATCGAGGTCTCCGGGGCGATGGCCGGCAGCAGGGTCAAGATTCACAAAACCGTCAATACGGTGATGCGCTTTCTGGGCGTTAAACCAGGGGTTTTTCCAGGCCATACTGTCAAATGCCACCGCTCACAGTGCTCAGGACTTAACGTTCAGCAACCAGACGGATAAAATCATCACCTTCTTCTTGTGTTGCTACCTGTGGAGCTGGCTCAGAGCCAGAATCTTCATGGCTGACTTCTGCCTGTTCATTGGCATCACACAAGCGGCGCAGTAACACGATTTGGCGTTTCTGTTGATCTACCAGTGTATTGAGTAACGCGATTTGCTGGTTAGCTTTAACGCTTGCGCGGTTAACAAAAAACCAAAGAACGAGACCGAGGATAACCATTATTGCCGAAATCACCAGGGGCATAAGTGTTACAGTGCCCGGGTTCATTACATTGTCCATCTTACCACCTCAAAAAAAAACCATTATACCACCGGCACTACAGTGAAAAGCCAGCGACATAAAGCTTACCAGGGAATGTACTTATTAATTGTACAAATACCGCTGAAAAACTGGACATCCTGGTCGCACATCACGTTAAAAACCTGTAACCACACCAGCAACGAGGCCAACAGTAGTGCCACCAGGAGTACCCATCGGTATTTTCTCACCATATTCTCCAGTTATCGATCATTGGCAATAAGATAGCATGCTAATGTTAAACCAAGTGTCTCTGCATACAGGATACGCTTTTCGGATTCATCATATTGCCATCTTCCCCTTCAGAATTGATGATACTGGAATAATATCAATGATAAAGAGGTTCTATGCGCCTGATTATTCGTTTAGTTATTGCTCTTGCAGTGTTGTGGGTTGGTTTACTGGTGAGTGGCTATGGCATTTTAATCGGTTCACATGAGAATGCCGCCGGGCTTGGTATTAAGTGTAACTACCTGACGGCCCGGCATGTTACATCTGCTCAGTACCTGCACCTGGACAATAATTTTCTTGGTGTCACCAGTTGCCCGCTGCTGCGTAAAACTGACGAAGTGATTGATACCGGGCAATAGTCAACAACGCACCGGCTGGCCGGTGCGTTTATTACCTCTCAGTACAACTCAGAATGGGTAGTCGTTGTAACCCATTTGCTGGGAAATAATACGTGCAGCATTGTGCAACATGCTAACGTATTCATGCAGTTTATCTTCAGAGAAACGTAACGTTGGGAAAGAAATACTCAACCCGGCGATCACCACACCAAAGCGGTCAAAGACCGGCACGGCGATACAACGCAACCCTTCTTCCTGCTCTTCGTTATCTTCCCCAAAGCCCTGTTTGCGCACAACTTCCAGCACTTCAAGTAACTCTTCAGTACTGGAAATTGTCCGATCAGTACTACGGGTGTACTCAACATGTTCGAGAATCGACAATACTTCATCGCGATCACGCCAGGCTAACAACACCTTCCCAATAGCAGTACTGTGTAACGGGTTACGCCGGCCAATACGCGAATACATGCGCAGGTTGTACATTGAATCGATTTTATGGATGTAAACGATACTGTCTTCATCCAGCGCACCCAGGTGAATAGTCTCTTTCGTTAAACGGGAAATTTCCCGCATTTGCAGGTCTGCGCTGCGAATAAGATCGACGTTTTGTAACGCTTTAGCCCCCAGTTCGAACAACTTCAGGGTGAGAGAGTATTTTTCTGACTCGCCTTCCTGAGCTACATAACCAAGGGATTTCATGGTTTGTAAAAATCGATACACTGTGCTTTTGGACATCATCACGCGTTGCGACAGTTCAGTGATACCAATCTCTCGCTCCTCACCCAGTGCCTGAAGAATCCCAAACACCTTCAGCACTGAAGATACAGAATCAGGCTGTTTATCCAGATCTGCCACTGACATTAATCACCTCTATCGCGCATGTTTTATAAAATTCAGAACCGGTTTTTAGTATATGTGGATGGCAACTTGCCCGCAACGAGTCATCGCTTATTCGTTACAAATCTGCGACATATAGCAGATATATAAATGTTATAATGTGCACTATCATTACAATGTCGGTACAGCTCACATTTTTCTATGGAAAAAACACTTTCTGATGGTCTGCCGCTGCCTCAGCGTTATGGTGCAATTGCCACAATAGCCATTGGTATCATGATGGCAGTTCTGGATGGCGCAATTGCGAACGTTGCCCTGCCCACCATTGCCCGCGACCTGAATGCCTCTGAGGCCGCCTCTATCTGGATAGTCAACGCCTATCAAATCGCCATTGTCGTTAGCTTACTGACATTCTCATTTTTGGGTGACATGTTTGGTTACCGGCGAGTCTACAAAACCGGTCTGGTCTGTTTTACCGCCACATCGTTTTTATGTGCCCTTTCCCCAAACCTTGAAATGCTCACAGCAGCGCGGGTTCTGCAAGGGATTGGCGGCGCAGCACTGATGAGTGTAAACACGGCACTGATTCGGCTGATTTACCCGCAGTACCAGTTAGGCCGCGGTATGGGGATTAATTCATTCATTGTCGCAGTGTCTGCAGCAGCAGGGCCAACTGTTGCTGCTGCAATACTCTCCGTCGCCAGCTGGCACTGGCTGTTTTATGTCAACGTTCCATCCGGGATTATTGCCCTGTTGCTGGCTATGCGCTTTTTGCCACCCAACCCACAAGGAGCCAAAAAACAAAGCTTCGACTTACCCAGCGCCATTATGAACGCCCTGACATTTGGTTTGCTGATTACTGCGTTAAGTGGCTTCGCTCAGCAACAGGCAGGGATTATTACACTCGCAGAATTGGTCTCCGCGCTGATTATTGGTTTCTTTTTCGTTCGTCGCCAGCTAACCCTCACTGTACCTCTGCTGCCAGTTGATCTGCTGCGCATCCCGCTGTTCACGTTATCGCTGTGTACTTCTGTGTGTTCCTTCTGTGCGCAAATGCTGGCACTGGTCGCATTGCCTTTTTACTTGCAGTCCACCATTGGGCGTAGCGAAGTAGAAACCGGTTTATTATTAACGCCATGGCCGCTGGCAACCATGGTGATGGCGCCGCTTGCCGGGCGGCTGATTGGTCGTTTCCATGCTGGTCTGCTGGGTGGGCTGGGTATGCTTCTGATGCTGACAGGGTTGTTTGCGTTGGCCTTCTTGCCTGGCACACCAACCGATGTGGATATTATCTGGCGAATGGCCTTGTGTGGCGCAGGTTTCGGCTTATTTCAGTCGCCTAATAACCATACCATTATTGTTTCAGCCCCGAAAAACCGCAGCGGTGGTGCCAGTGGCATGCTTGGCACGGCAAGGCTGCTTGGGCAAAGTAGTGGTGCCGCGCTGGTTGCGTTAACACTGAATCTTTCAGCGACGCAGGGAACCCAATACGCACTGATAATGGCTGGTTGTTTTGCTACTGCCGCCTGTATTGTCAGCAGCTTGCGGGTCACACAGGCATTGCCCGAGAACTGACAGTTGCTGTAGTTCACGGCAACAAAGCCGTGCCCGTTCACTAACTTCATATATAAAAAAGGCGTGCCCGATGCACGCCTTTTATGTTGAACCTGTACAGCGGGATTATTTCAGGTACTGGCCGGTACGCAGCGCTTCAATACGTTTATCCAGTGGCGGGTGAGACAAAAACAACTCGCTTAATGTTTTTGACTTCCCGTTAATGCAAAACGCCATCATGCTGCTCGCTTCCTGCGGTTCGTAGCTGGTTTTCAGTCGCTGGAGTGCCGCTATCATTTTTTCACGGCCAACCAAACGCGCTGAACCGGCATCAGCATGGAACTCACGGTAGCGGGAGAACCACATAGTGATAATGCTCGCCAGGATACCAAACACCAGTTCGAGTACCATTGAAACCGCGAAATAGATCATCGGGTTGCCATTTGTCTCTTCACCATCATCACGGTTTCCTGACAGGAACCCGGCTGCAATTTGCGCCAGAATACGCGAGATAAAGATAACAAAGGTGTTCACCACCCCCTGAATCAGCGTCATGGTGACCATATCGCCATTCGCGACGTGGCTTATCTCATGAGCAATAACCGCTTCGGCTTCATCACGGCTCATATTTTGCAGCAACCCGGTACTGACCGCGACCAGTGACGCATCGCGACGGGCACCCGTTGCAAAAGCATTAATATCCGGAGCGTGATACACCGCAACCTGCGGCATAGCAATCCCCACTTGCTGTGACTGCCGACGGACAGTTTCAAGTAACCAGTGCTCCGTCTCGTTACGGGGTTGCTCAATCACTTCCCCACCGACAGAACGTAACGCCATCCATTTGGACATCAGCAGCGATACAAAAGAGCCACCGAAGCCAAACAGCAGGGCCATAATCAATAACCCCTGGACACTGCTTGACTGAATTCCGGTCAGGCTCAGCACCAGCCCGAAAACCACCATAACGGCCAGGTTGGTTAACAGGAAAAGCGCAATTCGCATCATATATTTGTTTACCTCGTTTTAACAAAACGCTCTACGCGATGAATCACATCGTAGGGGTATCGTGTACATTTTCAAGAGCCAGATGCTGGCAAGTGCTTAAAAAAACATAACTTTACATTTTGTCTTAATTTACTGACGAGATACACAACAAAACTCACCAGTTTTGCGTTGGAAAAGCGGGCTCTGTGGAAATCATTTTTGACCAACATATTTGCAACAGGCGCTTCTCAACCCGTGTATATCATGGACAGATAACAATAGAAGAGTGTGTCACAAAAACAAAAGGCACACGAATGTGTGCCTGAGTCTGATGACAAACCTCATGTTCGCACAGAACAAGAGGATGTCACCTAATAAAAAAAGAGGAAAATCAAGTCATTGATTTTCGCCTGCTAACTAAAAAGAAGGAAAAACCACGCTTTTTCCTTCTTTTTCATCAATCTGAGGCACACGAATGTGTGCCTTTTGGAGGATTAAAGCGTTATTACTGCTGTGCAGCAGGTTGCTTACCAGCTTCCATATTGGCGAGGTCGATTGCAATATGAACAGTTTCATCCAGGTAAGGATCCGGCTCCTGATAATCTTTCGGCAGATCATCAAGTTTTTTGAGCAGTGGTTTGCCTTCGCGTTTCAGGCGATCGTTGATCCGTGCCAGGCGCAGCGCATCATCTTCCTGATTCTCTTTCTCACGCTGAGCAAGGTTCAGTGACACAATGTTTCTGCGATCCTTGTTGGCATTAAACCGGGCAATGTCTTTCATAATATACTGAAACTCAGGATCTTTCTCGATACGAGCCTGATGTAACTTCAGTAACTCCGGTTCGAAAGGCGTCATGCTCCCGGTTTTCGTATAGTGCGCGGCTTTGATGCTGTCCCAGGGTAAAGCATTATCTTCATACTTTTCGCCTGTCTCAGTATTTTCAGTTCCGGTCGGCATCATGATATCAGGTGTAACGCCTTTTAATTGCGTACTGCCACCATTAATGCGATAGAACTTCTGGATAGTGTACTGAACAGAACCGAGTGCAGGCCATTCCGGGCGCAGCATCTGGTCATAGATGCGGTTGAGCGAACGATACTGCTGAACAGTTCCTTTACCAAAGGTTGGTTCACCCACGATCAGTGCCCGGCCATAATCCTGCATGGCAGCGGCAAAAATCTCTGATGCAGAGGCACTAAAGCGGTCAACCAGCACTACCAGCGGGCCTTTATAGTAAGTAATACCATCGGTATCGCTGTCTTCACGCACTTTGCCATTATTATCCCGCACCTGAACAACCGGGCCAGAAGGAATAAACAAGCCAGACAGCGACACAGCTTCAGTCAGCGCCCCGCCACCATTGCTGCGTAAATCAATGACAATACTGTTGACGTTCTGTTTCTCCAGTTTTTGCAACTGGACTTTAACGTCATCCGTCAGCCCGACGTAAAAGCCCGGAATATCAAGCACGCCGACTTTTTCGTTGCCAACAGTTTTTACAGACATCTTCACTGCGCGGTCTTCAAGGCGAATACGTTCGCGTGTCAGTGTAACTGTTCGGGTTTTGCTGCCCTTACCGGCTGGCAAAATTTCAAGGCGAACCTTGCTGCCTTTCGGGCCTTTAATCAGGGCCACTACGTCATCCAGACGCCAGCCAATCACATCCACCATGGCTTTACCTGGTTGACCAACCCCAACAATACGGTCGCCAACACTGATGGCTTTACTTTTCGCCGCAGGCCCACCCGCCACCAGCGAATTAATCACGGTGTAGTCATCATCCATTTGCAGTACAGCGCCAATCCCTTCGAGAGAGAGGCTCATCTCAGTATTGAACTGCTCAGTATTGCGCGGAGAAAGGTAGTTAGTATGCGGGTCGATTTCATGCGCGAAGGCAGTCATCGCTAATGAGAAAACGTCTTCACTACGGGTTTGCGCCAGGCGGCGAATAGCGAATTTATAACGCCGTGCCAGTGTTTCGCGAACCTCTTTGTCATTTTTTCCGGTGAGTTTAAGACTCAGCTCATCATATTTGACCTTCGCGTCCCAAAGCTTATCTAACTCAGCCTCGGAAGTCGGCCAGGGCGCTTTACGCCTGTCGAGGTCAATGGTTTCATTGCTGGAGAAGTTCATCGGGCGCTGCAACACTTTCAGCGCATATTCATAGCGCTCAAAACGGCGTTTCTGTGCCAGGTTGAACAAATCATAAAACAGATCCAGTTTGCCGCTACGCAGTTCATCACCAATGGTGCCCTTGCGGCTCTCAAATTGCGCAATGTCGCTGGCTAACAAAACATTGTGGCTGTAATCGAGAAGATTGAGGTAGCGGTCGAAAATTTTGCCAGAAAACTCAGCGTTCAGATCGAACTGACGGTAGTGAGAACGGGTAAAACGCGAGGTTACTCGTTCACTGACGGTGGGATGCTGCGGTTCCTCTTTGAGGACTGGAAGTTGATCAACACGTGTGATGTCTTCTACCGCAAGCGCATTGCCCACCAACAGAAAAAGCCCGGCAAAAGCCGAAAGCCTGAAAATTTTGTTCATGCCTGGGTTGACCTCCGTCTCAGAACAGCAAATGTTCTGCGCGCACTAACATTGACATACCTGAAGTCAGCGCCACACGGACACCGTCTTTGGTAATTTCCTGTACAGTCGCATCCATTGCCGAATTACCCGCTTTAACCTTAATTGCCTGGCCCAGTTTCAGTACTGAAATGTCAGTCACAGGTTTATGGTTAGCTTCCTCTGCTGGCCGTGGTTTTTTGTTCACCGGCGCTTTACGGGGTGCATTTTCTTTGCGACGAGGAGCAGAAGCAGGACGAGGCTTACGTTCACGGCGGGCAGCAGTTGCTTCACCGTTTTCCCCTGCGGCAGCGGCAGCAGCGCGTTTTTTCGCCTGTTGCTCATTACGCTGCGCCTGGACACGCGCTTTTGCTTCTTCCAGTTGTTTGCGGGCATGCTCTACATGCTGCTCTTCCAGCTCACCACAAGGGTTGCCGTCCAGGTCAACACGCACTGCGCCAGGCTTAATGCCGTACAGGTAGCGCCAACTGGAGGTATACAGGCGTAACGCAGAGCGTAACTGCGTTTTGCTGAGGTTCTGTTCCCCTTCCACTCGTGAGACAAGATCCTGAAAAATACCGACTTTCAGGGGACGAGCTTCACCTTCGGCAGTGAAACAGAGCGGGAAACGCTCAGCAAGAAATGCGATAACTTCTTTACTGCTATTCAACTTAGGTTGATTTTCCATGAAATTTCCTGATTACAACGGACTTTGCCAACCATCACAGGCACGAACAGGCGTCATTATAATGACGCCATTTGTAATTGCTACGTTATCCGTTGATTATCATGCATCTGTTAGAAAGAATTTTTCGAAATCTGTGCCAGAGAGAAGCTTTTCCAACTCTGTGACCAGGGTTCCCAGCCCGCGTTCGTCTTCTTCATCAAAGCGGCCATACTCGGTACTGTCGATATCAAGCACACCTAACTGACGCCCGGCGACTGTTATCGGAAAGACAATTTCTGCATTGCTGGACGCATCACAAGCAATGTGGCCGTCGAAAGCATGAACATCTTCAACGCGCTGCACTTTACCTGTAGCAATCGCCGTGCCACATACACCTTTACCTGTCGGTATACGCACGCAAGCTATTTTGCCCTGAAATGGCCCTAAAACCAGTGTATCCCCTTCCAGCAAATAGAACCCTGCCCAGTTGACTGACGAAAGACGTTCAAACAAAAGCGCGCTGGTATTCGCCAGCACAGCGAGGAAACTGGTTTCCCCTGCCATCAGTGCTGAAAAATCCCGGTTCAACTCTTGATAAAATAGCTCTTTATTCATTAATAGTTCACTTGGTTGTATAACGTTACTGCCCGGACTACTAAAATAAGCAATAAATGCCCCGGGGCTCAAGATGAATCCTTTTTCAGGGTAAACTACTCCATCCATTTTACAGGCAGAGTTCCCGATGCACCTTAAACTACGGATAGCCCGGCTGCTTTCTTTGCCAGCAAGAAGTGTAGCCTTGCCGAAGACAAGTGAGGCACATTATCAGCGTTGTCACGAATGTGACATGCTTTTTTTGTTACCTTCGCTTACGCGTCGGCACACAGCTTATTGCCCTCGTTGCAATGCGCATGTTGACAGTGGCCGCGACTGGTCGATGAAACGGCTTACTATCATTGCTATCACCATGCTGATTTTGATGCCCTTTGCCTGGACATCCCCGTTACTCAGTGTCTGGTTATTAGGTGCGCGCATTGACGCCAGCCTGATGCAGGGGATCTGGCAAATGGTAAAGCAAGGGGACGTGATAACCGCCTCGCTGGTTACATTCTGTTCTGTTGGTGCCCCTGCGACACTGGTCGCCTCCATTCTTTACCTGCGAATTGCCCCGCGTATTGGAATGAACGCCCGGCCAGTGTTACTCATGCTCCACCGCCTGAAAGAGTGGATAATGGTTGATATTTACCTGATAGGTATCGTCGTTGCCACCATAAAAGTACGTGACTATGCATTCATTCAGTGGGGCGAAGGCCTGGTAGCCTTTATCGCACTGGTGGTACTCAGTATTCTGACCATTATTTACCTCAATACAGGGCAATTATGGCAGCGCTTTTACCCCCAGCCATTTCAGAAAACTGCCAATCCTCATGCCCGTGTTTGCCTTGCCTGCCACCATACTGGCGAGCCTGACGAACGAGGGCGTTGTTCACGTTGCCATGTTCCATTGCGCCTGCGGCGCAGGCACAGTTTGCAAAAATCCTGGGCGGCACTGGTTGCCTCACTGATGTTCTTAATCCCGGCTAACTTGTTGCCTATATCCATTATTTATGTGAATGGTACACGCCAGGAAGATACTATTCTGTCCGGCATTATCTCCCTTGGGCATGGCAATATTTTTGTTGCAGCGATTGTATTTATTGCCAGTATTCTTGTGCCCTTTACCAAAGTTATCGTGCTGTTTACCTTGCTGGTGAGCATTCATTGCCGTTGCGAACAGGGTATTCTGGCCCGAATGAAAATGTTGCGTGTTATTACCTGGGTCGGGCGTTGGTCCATGCTGGATTTGTTTGTCATTTCGCTCATGATGTCACTGGTTAACCGTGAACAACTTTTGGCCTTTACGATGGGACCAGCCGCGCTCTATTTTGGTGTGGCTGTAGTATTAACTATGCTGGCTGTTGAATGGCTCGACAGCCGGCTTTTCTGGGATGCTTATGAGTCAGGAAAACATGACGCCACCTGAAGCAACAGTGAAAGTCAAACGCCGCATTTCTCCCTTCTGGCTCCTGCCATTTATTGCCCTGTTGATTAGTGGCTGGCTGGTCTGGAACTCCTGGCAGGAACATGGCTCCACAATCACCATCGATTTTATTTCTGCCGACGGCATAGTCCCGGGGAGAACCCCTGTGCGCTATCAGGGTGTCGAAGTCGGTACAGTGCAGGATATTCAGCCCAGTAAAGACTTAAGTAAAATAGTGGTGACGGCCAGTATAAAACGCTCCATGCAGGATGCCCTTCGGGCTGGCACTCAATTTTGGCTGGTAACCCCAAAAGCTTCACTGGCGGGCGTTTCCGGCCTTGATGCCCTGGTAGGCGGAAATTACATCGGCATGATGCCAGGCCCCGGCAATGAAGAAGACCATTTTACCGCCCAGGATTCACAACCCCGCTACCGGGAAAACAATGGCGCACTGATGATTCATCTCCAGGCACCGGATTTAGGTGCACTCAGTAGCGGCTCAAGAGTGTATTACCGCAAAGTTCCTGTGGGCCACGTCTATGATTACACGCTGAGCAAGCAAGGCGTTTCCATTGATGTGTTGATCGACCGGCGCTTTGCCAGCCTGGTCAAACAAGACAGCCGTTTTTGGAATGTTTCCGGGCTGAAAACCGACTTCAGCTTCAGCGGCGCATCCATTCAACTGGAAAGCCTTGCTGCACTGGTTAATGGCGCGATTGCCTTCGACTCGCCGCAGGATGACAAACAGGCGCCACAAAATGCGCAATTCACCCTGTACCCGGATATCGCACAAAGCCAGCGTGGCGTGCATGTCTCACTTTCGCTGCCAGGCGGCAGCGGGTTAAAAAGCAACAGCACGCCCCTTATGTACCAGGGGTTACAGGTTGGCACCTTAACCAAAATAGCCCTTGATAACGACGGCACGGTAACTGGCGAACTGACTGTTGACCCAAGCGTAGTCAATTTAATGCGCGATGGGACACGCATTACACTTGCCCAGCCTAAAGTGTCGCTGGATAACCCAAACCTGAGTGCGCTCCTTACAGGGAGCACCCTGGAATTGCACCCGGGGGAAGGCAAACCACAGCATCATTTTGATGTGGTGCCTGAAGGTGAAGCCCTGCTTGACCAGGCGAATGCCCTGTCAGTTACACTAACAGCTCCAGACAGCTATGGCGTAAGCCCCGGCCAGCCGGTATTAAACCGGGGGATTCAAATTGGCCAGGTGGTTACCCGTACACTCACACCAGCAGGGGTAAAATTTACCATTGCGATTGACCCAACCTACCGCTCACTGGTGCGTGCTGACAGTAAATTTGTTGCCAACAGCAGGCTGGATATGAAAGTGGGCCTTGACGGTGTTGAATTCCTTGCAGCACCGCCAGCGCAATGGATCAATGGTGGTATTAACCTGCTGTCCGGCAACCACGGTGATGCCAAAACAGATTACCCACTGTTCGCCAACACACAGCAGGCGAAAGACAACCAGCAAAACGATGTTCTCACAGCCACCCTCACATTAACGGCTGATAACCTGCCTGATATTCAGCAGGGCTCTGTGGTTCTGTATCGGAAATTTGCAGTAGGGCAAGTTATCAGTATCACACCGCATGCCGGTTCTTTTGATGTTGGTGTCTATATTGAACCGCAGTACCGCAAGTTGCTCACCCCGGACAGCGTGTTCTGGGCTGAAGGTGGTGCCAAAATTCAGTTAAACGGGCACGGGCTGACAGTTCAGGCATCTCCGCTTAACCGGGCCATTCGCGGGGCGATTAGTTTCGACAGCCTGCCAAGTTCAGCAGATTCATTACCTGTAGCAGAAAAACGTAAATTATGGCCTTCTGAAACTGCCGCTCGCGCTATCGGCGGCCGCATTACCCTTCATGCATACAGTGCAGACAAGCTGGCCTCGGGCATGCCGATTCGTTACCTGGGAATTGATATCGGCCAGGTGGAATCATTATCGCTAATTACTGAACGCAATGAAGTGCAGGCTCAGGCCGTGCTTTACCCCGAATACGCCAATACCTTTGCCCGTAAAGGAACCCGCTTCTCCGTTGTTACGCCGCAAATTTCCGCAGCAGGTGTTGCGAACCTCGATACGCTGATTCAACCCTATATCAATGTTGAACCCGGCAAAGGTGGGCGCCAGCGTGACTTTGATATCCAACTGGCGACAATTTCTGACTCCCGGTATCTGGACGGGCTGAGCATTACTGTTGAAGTGCCCGACGCCGGGTCGCTATCGGTCGGAACCCCTGTTCTGTTCCGGGGGATTGAAGTAGGCACAGTGACCGGCCTTGGACTGGGAACACTGTCTGACCGGGTGATGGTCTCACTGCGCATTGGGAAACGTTACCAGGACCTGGTTCGCAGCAATACTGTTTTCTGGCTGGCATCCGGCTACAAGCTGGACTTCGGCCTGGTCGGCGGTGTAGTAAAAACCGGAACATTCAACCAGTTTATTCGCGGTGGCATTGCGTTTGCCACCCCACCCAGCACCCCGCTTTCGCCCAAAGCGCAAACAGGCCAGCACTTCCTGTTACTGGATAACGAACCTAAAGACTGGCGTGACTGGGGTACCGCGATACCCCGTTAATGCGTCAAAACCACCAGCGCGTGCCGGTCTGTCGGTCGGCACGCGGTTTTGTGTTAAACTGCCGCATTAACTTTGTAATACAGGGACACAACGTGGCCGCCTCGCACAGCCTTTTTCTTCCGCCTGAATTTCTGCAACTGATGAGTGACACGCTGCCAGGCAGCACTACTCTGGACACCTTTCTTGAATATTGTGCGAAACCACTGCGCCGCAGTATTCGTGTGAATACGCTGAAAATTTCAGTTGCTGACTTTCTTACCCTGACGGCCCCCTACCAGTGGCAACTCACACCTGTCCCCTGGTGCAGCGAAGGTTTCTGGATTGAGCGGGACAATGAAGATGAACTCCCATTGGGCAGCACTGCAGAACACCTGGGCGGGTTGTTTTATATCCAGGAAGCCAGTTCAATGCTGCCGGTGACCGCGTTACTCTCGCAGTGTGAAACCCTTCCCGCCAGCATGATGGATATGGCTGCGGCACCAGGCTCCAAAACAACACAACTGGCTGCATGCATGGGCAACCAGGGCTTTATCCTGGCGAATGAGTTTTCCAGCAGCCGGGTAAAAGTCCTGCATGCCAACCTGAGCCGTTGTGGCGTAATTAACACCGCTCTGACCCATTTCGATGGCAAAGTCTTTGGCGCAGCATTACCGGAAACGTTTGATGCTGTCTTGCTTGATGCCCCTTGTTCTGGCGAAGGTGTTATCCGTAAGGATGCCGATGCCCTGAAAAACTGGTCAACGGATAGTATGCACAGCATTGCCGCAACCCAGAGGGAACTGCTGGAGAGCGCACTCCACGCATTACGCCCCGGCGGAACGCTGGTGTATTCCACTTGTACGCTGAACCGGCATGAAAATCAGGAAGTTTGCCACGCGTTGCTTGAAGCATTTCCTGAACAACTGGCTGTTTTACCGCTGGGTAACCTGTTCCCTGGGGCAGATAAAGCCCTAACTGCAGAAGGTTTTCTGCATGTATTTCCACAATATTATGACAGTGAAGGTTTTTTTATCGCCTGCCTGCGCAAGCAAGCCAGCCTGCCTGCACCTGAAAAACCGTCATTTAAATTAGGAACATTTCCGTTCAAACCTGCCAGTCGTAAAGACAGCCAGTCACTACAACAGGCCGCTGCAGAGGTGGGGTTAACCTGGCCGCAATCACATAACCTGTGGATGCGTGACAACGAGTTGTGGCTGTTTGCACAAGACATTGAACCGTTGCTCAATAAAGTGCGTTTCTCTCGCTGCGGAATCAAACTGGCAGAACGCCACAATAAAGGCGTGCGCTGGCAACATGAAGCGGTCATTGCACTGGGCAACGCCAGTGCGCCTAATGCCTTCGATATTAATGGTGAACAGGCACAGGAATGGTATCGCGGCAGAGATATTTTCCTTAGCAACCCACCACAGTTCGGTGAGGTTTTGGTGGTGTTCCAGGGGCAGGTTTTGGGGCTGGCGAAAAAAGTGTCCAGTAAATTGAAAAACAGTTTTCCACGCGAGTTAGTTCGGGATGGCATTCTGTTCAGCGCTGCACAATGATGTGACCTGGCCAAAATTTACGCATTTTTTGATTTGGCAATTTGTGTCATCTTCACTACGCTTCATAGGTATGACCTTGTCTGGTCATACCACCTGCAAATAAATCATGGAGCGCGCGATGACCAAAACCAGTGTTCGTATAGGAGCTTATGAAATTGATGATGCAGAATTGCATAGTGGGAAAGAAGGGACAACCCTGACAATCCCCTGTAAATCCGACCCGGATTTATGTATGCAACTTGATGCATGGGATGAACAAACCTCAATTCCGGCCCAAATGGATGGCGCCACATCGGAGCTTTACCGTCAGGACTACGACAAAACCACTGATGCATGGGTTATGCGGGTGGAATAGCACCGTAAATAGTGCAAGAAACAGGACAAGTAACAAGTAATAGTATAAGGAACTGACTGCAACCGGTCCCCTTAAACAGGAAATGTCTCTCTTCCTTTTTCAGGGTTACGGAATAAACCGATAATCTGTTGCCACAACCTTTTTGCATAATCAGTGCCTTTGGAGCACCAGAGACATTGTTATCGCTGCACTTTCCCGCCCCCATGGCGGGCTTATTTTTTGTCTGGTATTTCCCAGGTTTACTTCCCTCCCCTACACTTAACACACAGTGCCACGATGGACGCGAGGGACGCATGTACACGCTTGTGCTTTTTGTCTGTTATCTCAATGGTGGTTGCAAAACACTGCCAATAGAAAATTTCACCACTGAAGAACAGTGCCTGTATGCGATGAAAGACCAGGGTATTCGCCATGGAGGATGTTACCCCTATGAAGCAAAACACCGCATGCAAAGTATGCACCCGGCAAAACAACGCAGCGACTTATGGTTACTGCACAGCCACTAACGTCAGGGTATTACCAAATACTGCTCCGGTATCGATGTAGTGCTGGTTAAAAAAATGCAGTGGTATTTTTAGTGGTGTGTGCCCAAAATAAAAGGCATCAGCACCTTCAATTGGTTCGCCTTTCCCCTGAATATTCCGCTGTAAACGCTCACGGCTCCAGACCACAAGCGCTGGGTCAACATCAGCTTGCCACACCCAGCGAGGCAAGGGGTAATCAGCATGAGCAATGATGATGCGTTTATCCTGGGTAAGTAATTCGATAATAAAAGGGAGATGTTTACAGCGCTGAAAGAGGTCTTCTGTTTGTTTTTTTTGCACTTCATTTAATTGGCGAAACCACCGGCCGCCATTCATTTCCCATAAAAACCCGCTTTCTGTATCGTGGCGGGTATTTTGGAGTGAATTCAGCGCCATCACCTCGTGGTTACCCTGAACGGCACGAAACCAGGGTTTGCCAATCAGAGCCAGGCAGCCGGGGCTGTCCGGACCCCGGTCAATTAAATCCCCCACAGAAATAACTAAATCTTGCCAGGGGTCAAAGCGAACCTTGCGTAGTTGCCCGGCAAATTGTGCCAGGCAACCGTGCAAGTCACCAACCAAATAGATGTGCCGCCAGTTACGCCCATCAATGCGTTGATACATAAATCCCCTCAATGCACTCAGTATAGCTGGCACCGGGGGCTGTCAGGTCAGAAGCTTTCCCACTGACCGCCACTGTCGCCAGTCAACGCGGGTTTATTGGCTAACGCCGGGCGTGCAGGTGCCGGACGCGGGTGTTGTTGTGCAGGAGCGGCAGAAATCCGGAACATGTCCACCAGACCGGCCAGACGAGCAGCTTCTTCTTCCAGAGCACCAGCGTTGTGCGATGAATCCACCACCATCGACGCATTCTGCTGTGTCGTTGTATCCAGCTCAGATATAGCGTGGCTTATCTGGTCGATACCCCGGCTTTGTTCATCTGATGCCGATGCAATTTCCTTCATGATGTCATTCACATGCGACACAGAAGTGAAAATGTTCTCCATAGTTTTCCCGGCTTCATATACTTGCGAAGACCCTGTTTGTACACGTGATACAGACTCGGTAATCAGAGTTTCAATTTCTTTTGCTGCCTGAGCACTGCGCGAAGCCAGCATACGCACTTCCCCTGCCACCACAGCAAACCCACGCCCTTGTTCACCAGCACGTGCTGCTTCCACTGCCGCATTTAGTGCCAGAATATTGGTCTGGAACGAGATACTATTAATGACATTAATAATTTCAGTAATTTTTTTCGAACTTTCGGTAATACTGTCCATGGTTTTAATTACACCGCGTACAATGTCACCGCCTTTACCGGCATCCTGTGTAGCACCTGTGGCCAGTTGGCTTGCCTGGTGAGCGTTTTCTGCATTGCGTTTCACTGCAGAAGTTAACTCTTCCATGCTGGCCGCGGTTTCAACTACCGCGGCTGATTGCTGTTCAGTGCGTGAAGCCAGGTCATCATTGCTGGCAGCAATTTTCCCGGTAGCCCCCACCACATGCTCAACGCTGCCCTGAATATCGCTGATCATTTTATGCAGCCGGGCATTCATTTTGGCCATTGCGGACGTCAGTTGCCCCAGTTCATCGTTACTTGCCGGTTTAATATGCTGTGTAAGGTCGCCATCAGCAATATGCTCGGCGAGTTGCAGGTTTTCTTTAATCGGTTTGGTTATCAGGCGGGTGATATACCACGCAGCAAGTAAACCAAACAAAATGGCAATAATTGAAATGACAATCATCACACTAATGGTGTGAAAAATAATAGTTCGGTTTTTTTCAGCTTCAAGATCATTTAATACCTGTACGGCCTGCGTCAGAGATTGTGCAGAAGCACTCAGCACATTTGTCGCCTGTGCACTTTCCTGGTAAGTATGGTAGTAACTCTGCATATTCTGCATGAACTGTCCGAAATATTGCCAGACAGGGTCTATGACATTGAAAGGCAAACCTGTATCACGGGGGAAATCACTATACATTTTTTGTGCCTGTGCCATTTTTTCTGATGCCTGGTCGACATAGGCCTGTTCACCATGCATTTGCACATCGTGAGCAATATCACGCACATCACTTAGCAGTAACATGAAACTAAATAACTTATTTACCTGTGATTCTGTCAGAGGCGTATTTTGAATAGCATGATAATAGTTATCTAATTTTTCCTGGCTGATTTCCTGGCTGATTCCTTCAATCATAGACAGGCGTTCTTTTTCTTTTTGATAGACTTGCTCATAGCTGTTCTGGTAGACCACAAACTTCTGTTTGATGGTTTCGAGCAAAGGAAGGTCATCTGACTGCCAGGACAACTTGCTATTATTTTCAATCAGGCCGGTAGTCTGGGCCAGTTCCTGCCGGTTTTTCTCCAGCACGGAGAGGTCATTAGTCGCAAGATAGGTCAACCGGGCGCTTCTTAGCTTATCAAGCTCTGCAGATAAGTTGTTTGCAAAATCATTTTTCGTCGTGTGGTTTTTGATATCAAACAAGGCATTAATACCAAATGCTGAGACTAAAACCACAATAACTATAGCAACAGAAAAACCCAGATATAATTTCGCAGTAATCTTTAGCTTTTTAAGGCCTAACAGTTCCAGAAGCATACGGCTGTTCCTTATATAACGCAGAGGTTTTACTATGAAAAAACATCACTCAAAACAGGAAGTGATTAACCATGACTTATCTATCGGCAATATCAAAAAGACTTTTATAGCGTATTAAAGTAAAGTCACCACTGCTTGTAAAAACAAGCATCTTTATTGATCTAAATAGCACTTTTACAGCCAACCCAATGATTGCAATTAAAAAATTAATTTCAGCATCCACCACACATTCAGTAATAATAAAATAACCATAAAGCCCCATTAATACTTTGCTGATGAATTTTTCACTAATTATCTGCTAACTAATTGTTATCATTTTAATTTACATACCCTGCCTGTATGTTTGTTTACAACATTAAGGTTAACCAAACTGTACTGGCTAAAATCTGCTGGCTGAAACACAACATGGCGCGTATCCTGCAGCGAGGTTAATGTGTACAACATCAGTTTCAGGAACAGGAAATGAAGAAGTCTTTTCCACTGTTGGCGAGTGCCCTGCTAATTTTGACCTGCCACGGCGCCCAGGCAGCCAGCGGTTTTCGCGACATGGATTTTGGTAGTAGCCCGGACGTGATTAAACAGCATGCACACTGCACAATGACTGGCCCGGTAAAAGTTGAAATCGGGGAAATGTACCAGTGCGCAGACTTCCCTTTCGAAAGTGGCGTAACGAATGCTGAGTTTTTCTTTGCCGGCAACCAGTTTATTCGCCTGGGTATCCGGGTACCTGTAGACAACACGGCAGAAACAATTAATTCACTGGCTAAGAAGTATGGGCTGGTGAGCGCGCCTGGAGAAGATCAAATTACCGCAGTGCGCACCACGCCAGGCCAGTCGGTCATGTTTACCTTTGGCGACGGCAATATCGCACTCTACTTCGCCAGCGATAGCCAGGGCAGCACCAGCACGGTATTGCTGTTCTCATCCCCCGATGCCAAAGCCCTGCAGGATGCGCACGCAGACGACCTGTAATCTGCCCACAGCCCGTTAACATACGGGCCTGAGTTCGCAATTTGCGATGTGTGGCTGGTTTTTGGCATTTAATCCTCAGGTTTTACGCTACCCTGCCGATAACAGCAAAACGTGGGTATTTTTTTGCCCACGTTACATTTTCGCCGATTAGGGTTTACCCTTTTCATGTCCTGTATCGTTCCGATATTTCTCAACTCAATCAGGATATTAAGATGGATGTATCACAGATTGCTGCACTTTCTACCGGCCTCAGCACCATGCAAACCAATAATGAGGTAAGCACGTTAATGCTGAGAAAAACGCTGGATAACCAGGAGTCAGTTGCTACACAGTTGATTAACGCGGTGCCTTCACTCCCGGCTAACCCGGCAGTCGGCCGTAATATCAATACAACAGCCTGATACGAGCAACCTGTACAGGTACTTTCCCCTATCCCGGCGGCCTGCCGGGATAGTTATTTAATGCCTTACATATCAGTGATGCTTGTCTGTCTCGCCCAGGAAATAGAAACCAAACGGCAAAGACCCAATAATAGTGAACATCAGCGTGTAGATAAGCACCCATGCACTTTGCATAAAGTACATAGAAACCGACCATTCAGACATTGGCATGTTGTATTCATCCACCACTCCACCAAACGTTGCCTTGCCAATCACAGAAAGTGCAACAATGAAGACCAGTGCGACACACAACAAGAATTTTTTACCATTGCGAGTATGAAGTTTTTCGAACATAGCGCCTCCTGAGGAATGTTGATTCAATGCGCCGAATGTGTGAAGAATCTGTTATTTCTACCATATTCAGGCCATCGGGTGAATCGATATCACTCCCTGAGCTGCCACCAGGTTAACAGATAACCGCCTCTGCTCCGGGGTATATGCCTTATCACCTCACTAAACTGTGTCCTGGCTGGCAAACAGGGAATAATTTTTCCTGTGGCGATTCCCTACGGTAAATCTTGCTGCAACCCTGCCGATATATCAATGACGACTCGCGACTGGCGCAATCAAGCTCTCTGAGCACACTGAAATGAAAACAGTATGAATAAAAATGTGCTTAACGCCGCAAGTACTCTTCCTCTGGCCGATAGCCGGGGAATAGTCAGGCGAACTCTCATTGCCATGATAGTAATGATCAGCGCCATTTTCGTGGCGGTTATCGTTACGCTGTTTTCTATTGCCAATACGCTTAACACCCAGGCCGACCAGCAAAACCAGCTGTTACTGTTAAAGGCGCTTCATGCCCGCCAGGAAGCAATTCGAACCCACCTTGATGATAACGCCAACTGGGGTGAAGCCTATACCAACCTGCATGTACACCTGAATACCAACTGGGCATGGGATCAACAAAACCTCGGGCGTTCACTTTATACCTCGTTTGAGTTCGAAGGTGTTTTTGTGCTTGACCCGGATGATGTCACCCGTTACAGCGTCATTAGCGGGAAGCTGGTACACACACCTTTTCAAAGCTGGTTAACTGTGCCCGTGTTACCCATGCTGCACCAGCGCCTTCAACAATCTGGTGGTAAGTCTGTCTCGCAGTTTGCCGTGGTGAACAACACCCTGGTTCTGCTGGCCGCAGCCTGGATACAGACAGGAAGTGACAACACCATAAAACCCATTCCAGGCCCGCCATCTATTATGATTTTTGTTGACCGCCTGACTCCGGAAAAATTGAGAGCTATGGGGCAGGAATATGGTGTACTTAATACACATATCCATACTCACGCCAGGCAAGTTGATTCTGATAAACGAGAGGCCGGTTTCCCACTGAGCACCAGCACTGGGGGCATCAGCATAGAATGGACAAGCAGCAACCCCGGTGGCGCGCTGTTAACCTGGGTGTTGCCTTCCATGGTCTTCCTCTTTTTTGCCACATTGTTCCTGGCCCTGGCTTTAATGCGCCATGCCATGTTAAGAGCGCGCCTGAATGATGAAAGTACATTTTTGCTGGAACAAGGGCGGCTGGCTCTGGCTGCAAGTGAACAGCGCTTTCGCGATGTAGCGGAAACAACCAGTGACTGGATCTGGGAAACTGATGATAAATTATGTTTTAGCTGGATTTCAGGCCGCTTCCCTGTGATAACAGGCAGCCCGCAACAAGCCTGGCTTGGCCGGCCACTCACCACCTTCCTTCTGGATTTACAGCCAAATTACCGCCTGACACAGTGGGCCAGTTCTGCCTCTGTTGGCAGCCATCTGGCTCTCGATCAGTGCCTGTATTTTTCCCCTGACAACCAGCCACATTATTGCAACCTGGTTATTAAGAAGGTCAAAAAATCTGACGGCCGACCGGGCTTTAGGGGAACAGCAACGGATGTTACACAGGAAGTGCAGACTCAGGCAAGAGTACGTTACCTGTCGGAACATGATGAGCTAACCGGGCTACCCAACCGGGTACAAATGCGCCAGTTTTTGGACCAAAAACCCCTGAAACAGCTTGCTCATGATCAACAAATTGCTGTGTTGACAGTTGATCTGGATAAATTCAAGCCAGTTAACGATCTGTATGGGCATTCAGTGGGAGACAAAATTTTGCATGACGTTTCCGCACGCATGCGCGACTGTATCCCTGAAAATGGTCTGGTAACCCGCTATGGCGGCGACGAATTCATCGTTATTCTGCCCACAACACAAGGGTCGAACGAACCAGAACGCCTGAGTGATGCTTTGCTATCCCGTCTCACCCAGGCATTCCACCTTGAAGACACCGATGTATTTATTGGTGCCAGTATTGGTATAGCTATTGCCCCTCTTCATGCTACCGATGCCAATGACTTACTGCGCTATTCAGATATAGCGCTCTACCAGGCAAAGCATGACGGGCGTAACTGCTGGCGGCTTTACCATCCTTCAATGGAAGAGCAAATTGTTCAACGCCGCGAACTGGAGAATGAACTTCGTGATGCCATTCACGCCAACCAGTTGCAGCTGGTTTACCAGCCTCGCTATGACGTGCACAGTGGAAAAGTAGCAACCATTGAAGCGCTTATTCGCTGGCCGCACCCCCGTCTTGGCCTGTTGATGCCGGACCAGTTTATTCCCCTGGCAGAAGATACCGGCCTTATATTTCAATTAAGCGACTGGGTGCTGGCTACCGCCTGCCAGGATGCCGTTGAACACTTCGGCACGCTTTCCATCGCAGTAAACATTTCAGCTATCGAATTCCGTGTCTCCGGGTTTGTTTCGCGGATTCACCATGTGCTGGCCACATCGGGTCTTTCACCCTCACGGCTTGAAATTGAGATATCAGAAAATACTGCGCTGAGTGACCCGGACAGAGTCACTGAAATTATACTGTCTCTGAAAAGCATTGGAGTCCGCTTTTTGATTGACGATTTTGGCGCAGGTTATGCTTCGCTAAGCTATCTCCATGCTTTCCCGTTCGATGGGATCAAGCTGGATAAATCTTTTGTCATCCCAACAGATACATCAGAAAGTGCCCGACGGGTGGTCGAAAATATTGTGGGTCTCGGTAAAGCTTTTTCATTGCATATCACGGCTGAAGGCGTGGAGACAGAAGAACAGCTTACTTATTTCGAGTCTTTAGACTGTGACGCACTGCAAGGGTATTTTATTGGCCGGCCAGTGCCCCTGGGTGAGTTAAAACAGCACCTTTCCATGCAAACCACCAGCCCAACTTGCCCTGAGCAGGCAGACTGACAGGCAGGCGAAACGGACACACCGCAAAGAAGCCCCCGGGCTCGAAACCGCCAAATCCGGGGGTAATGGCTGTTATTTTCTGCGGATACCAGTTTAGCGAGCAACCAGAAACCTGGCTGCAATATACCTGCTGGTATTTACGCCTTCACTGCGATTACATCAATTTCCACCTGCCATTCAGGGCGAGCAAGGTGCGCTATCATTAATCCGGTTGATACCGGGAAGACGCCTTTAAGCCAGCGCCCCATAATGTTGTATACGGTTTCTCTGTAACGGACATCAGTTAAATAAACGGTTATTTTGCAAATCTCCTCTAAATTGCTCCCGCATTCATCCAGCAGCATTTTAATATTTGCCATCGCCTGTTCGGTTTGTGCCGCTATATCACCGATACCCACAGATTCACGGGTATCCAGATCCTGGCCTATCTGCCCACGTAAAAAAACCATATTTCCTGCGACAACCGCCTGGCACAGATCATTATTCAGATTTTGCTCCGGGTATGTTTCTTTGGTATTAAACGGGCGAATACGTGTATGAACCATTGTGGTTAACTCCTGGTAGAATTTTCAGGCCAAAAATTGGCGAAGCTCCGCTGTTTGCGGTTGAGTAAATAAAACTTCAGGGCTGCCAGTTTCATGCACTTTGCCCTGATGCATAAACACCACCCGGTCACTGACTTTACGGGCAAAGTTCATTTCATGCGTCACCATAATGATGGTCATACCATCTTTTGCTAATGACTCAATAACTTGTAAAACTTCGCCAACAAGTTCGGGATCAAGCGCCGAGGTAATTTCATCACATAATAAAATTTCTGGGTTCATTGCCAGCGAGCGGGCAATTGCAACGCGCTGCTGTTGCCCACCGGAAAGGCTTTCCGGCCAGCTGTCGAATTTATCGCTCAGGCCGACACGTTCAAGGAGACGCCGGGCGATACGTTCTGCTTCGCCGCTGGCTATTTTTTTAACCAACTGTGGAGCCAGCATAATATTTCGCCCGACAGTCATATGTGGAAATAAATTAAAACTCTGGAAAATCATCCCAACGTTCTGCCGTAATTCACGAATTGCGGCTGGGTCATGTCTTAACACTTCCTGTCCATCAACCCGTAATGAACCGCTTTGGAAATCTTCCAGCCCATTAATACAGCGCAGCAAGGTACTTTTCCCTGAACCACTTTTACCAATAATAGAGACCACTTCCTGGCGTTTAATCTGTAAATCAATGCCTTTAAGCACTTCGTTTTCACCGAAGCTTTTTCTCAGAGAATGAATATCAACCAGTGAAAATTGTGTAGTTTGTGTCATTAACGTGCCCTTTTTTCCAGCCGATGCTCAAGGTGCCTGCTCCACATAGAAAGTGGGAAACATAATAAGAAATAGAGTATTGCTACGCTGCCATAGACTAAAAATGGTGAAAAAGTTGCATTGGATATAATCTGCCCGGAACGAGTCAACTCAACAAAGCCAATAACGGAAGCCAGAGCTGTATTTTTAATGGCCTGAACCAGAAAACCTACAGTGGGTGCAATCGCCACCCGTAATGCCTGAGGCAAAATGATATAGCGCAATTGCTCGCCAAAACTTAATGCCAGGCTTTGTGCTGCTTCCCACTGCTGGCGTGGAATAGATTCAACACTCCCGCGCCAAATATCTGTTAAGTAGGCACTGGCATATAAAGTCAGGCACAAGCAGGCGGTGAACATGGCTGAAGTATCAAGCCCTATCATCGCCAGGCCGAAATAGACCAAAAATAGTTGCAGTAACAGTGGCGTTCCCTGGAAAATCTGGACATAGATGCGTACGGCGATTTCAGCAGCACGGATACCAGACAACCGTACCAGTAATAACAAGCCACCCACGATGCCGCCACCAATAAACGCAATTGCAGACAACCCAATTGTCCAGCGCAATGCCAGAAGCAAGTTACGATAAATATCCCATAACGAGAAATCACTCATTAGCACACCTCATGGCCGACGAAAAATAAACCGTGGCCCAACCCAGTTAAGGATTTGACGCACCAGAATTGCCAGGCACAGATAAATAACTGCGGCGACAATATAGGCTTCGAAATTGCGGAATGTGCGGCTGGCAATCAGATTTGCGCTGTATGACAGTTCCTGCGCCGATATCTGGCTGCATACCGCAGAGCCCAGCATAATGATAATCACCTGGCTTACCAAAGCAGGCCACACCCGGCCAAGAGCCGGAGGTAATATAATCCAGGCAAATATTTGCCAGCGTGTGAGTGCCAGGCTTTCCGCAGTTTCAACCTGGCTGCGCGGTGTGTTTTGCATACCCGCACGGGTTATTTCACTGGCGTAAGCTCCAAGATTGAGGACTAAAGAGAGGATGCTGGCAGTCAGTGCCGACATCTTTATTCCCATGGCAGGTAACCCAAAAAAAATAAAAAACAGCTGGATGATATAAGGCGTATTGCGTACCAGCTCAACGTAGCAGGCAATCCCCCATCTTACTGGCGTGGGTGCGTTAACCCGCCCCCACCCACAGGCAATGCCAAGCACAATCCCAAAAACAGTCGCGACCAGTGTCATCACTAAAGTAAGAGCCACACCGCTCAACAACCCGGGCCACTGGCTTAACACTGGCGAAAAATCAAAATTCATTATGTTGGTTCTCCAGTAAAATGCCCAATTGAGTCAATGAGGTAAGTGCCATGATTTGCCTGAGTCGCGCCAATAACGAAGTGCACTGTTCCCGTGGATAAACTGACTGAGTACAGCCAATAAACTTTTCATCAATTTCATTTTCGCTAAGCGGATAAACAGCATTACCGTAAGCCCGATTAACCTGGTAAGTAATAGCTTCCCCGTTATGCAAATAAATAGTGACACGGGCACCTTCCGGTGCGTTTTTTTGGAATTCCGGTTCCAGCCAGCGGTCTGTGGTTGTCATTAACACCCGAGGCATTAGCTGGCGTACCATTTGGTTATTTATGGCACTGTAATCCAGTTGGGCTAGTGTGAGTTCGCCATAAACCAGGCTCGCTGCAATCGCAAAATTAAGGCTGAATTGCGCCTGCTGGGGCGTTTGGGGAGCCGGGTAAGTAAGATTAGCAGCCACAATAGCCGGAACATCGCAGTGAATACGTTTGATGTCTTCCATCAGGACTGGGTGCCGGGTAACCAGGTGCTGAATGGCGTCAACAGCAGCATGAGAAGAGAGGCACACCGGGATGCGTTTTACATCAAGGCCAGGTTCCAGTAATCGCCACCCAGGCGCGGTAATACGGCTCGCATCGAAGTTCCCATTATTCATAAGCACTGCGATACCCGTTGCATGTTCAAGCACATCCAGCGGCCCGGTAATACCAGCCTGAGCCATTAATGCCGCCAGAACACCCCGTTCTGCGGCCAGGCCCGCCATTACTGCCTTTGCATCACTACCCCAGGCACTTTTACTACCCCCGGCAGCAACCAGCGCTAAAGCAATAGCGTGAGCAACCTGTGATTCATCAAGGTGTAATAAATACGCTGCAGCGACACAAGCCCCCACGGCTCCTAATACCCCGGTAGTCCACCAGCCTTTGTCATATAAAGGGCGCCCTAAAGCTTCACCCAGCCGATACTGACATTCACTCCCTGCGACAATGGCTATTATTAAATCTTCACCAGTACGCTTTTCCTGCTGGGCAACAGCCAGGGCCGCCGGGATTATCACGGCGGAACCATGAACAAAACCCGCATAGCAATTGTCATCGAAATCCAGCGCGTGAGCGGCGCACCCATTACACCGTGCCGCATCAGTTGCAGAGACCTTGCGGTTAGTTCCTAACAAACTTGCGCCACCGCTACCCATTGTTACACCAAGAATTCGCCTGGCAACCGGAGTCCTGGAACCAGCAATGGCTACACCAAGAGTATCTGTCAGTGCCCTGCGGGCAATTTGAAACACGTTATCAGGAATGTTCCCTGGTATTTCTGCTGCATAACGTGCAAGTAATTTTGTCGCTAACACTGTCATGGAAATTACCCTGTAAACCAGCCAACACTCCACCCGAAATGGGCGGAGTGGCACACATTTAATTAAGATTCCGGAAGATTGCCCGCTGGCGCACCCAGCCATTTTTCTGAGATTTTATCGATGGTGCCGTCGGCCTTAGCTTCCCGTAAGATGGCGTTCACTTTGGCAACCAAATCCGGGCTACCTTTAGGCAGGCCGACATAACATGGTGAGTTAGACAGAATAATTTTTTGCTGCAGATCCAACCCTGGGTGCTTTTGTTTAAGGGCTGCGGCAACTGTTGTTCCAATCGCCACTAACTGAGTTTGCCCGGACAAATAAGAAGCAATAGTGCTGTTGTTATCCTCAAACCGGTGAACCACTGCTTTTGGCGCCAGCGCGGTCAGTTCTTCATCCTGCATTGAGCCACGTGTAACAGACACTGTTTTCCCGGCCAGTTCACCCCCGTTGCTCGCCTGAACATTTGACTTACCAAATACCGCATCAAAAAATGGGGCGTACGCAATACTGTAATCAATAACCTTTGCACGCTCAGGTGTTTTACCCAGTGAAGATATAGTCATATCCGCCTTCCCTGTCTGCAAATATGGCACTCGGTTGGGGCCTGTGACCGGAATTAATTCCAGTTTGACGCCCATCTTATTTGCAATTAATTTCGCGGTTTCAATATCTACACCTTGTAGTTGCATATCACTACCGACAAAACCATAAGGCGGATAATCCTGAGGCACTGCAATGCGAACGACTTTGCGCTGCATAATATTATTTAATACATCAGCCGCACTGGCGGTAAAACTTGAACACAGCGCCACCAGCCCCAACATGATTATTGACACAACTCTTACTTTCATATGGCCCCCATTTATTTTTTAGATGCTGCATGGTTAATGCCCTGGTATTGGCAAAATTTATTTTTTATCGAAATAGCCTGCACGTACCGCAGTGCCTATCAAATTAACAAAGAAGCGGCAGGCAGTCAGAGCAGTAATTTGGTTAATGTCTTTTTTAGGTGTAATTTCTACGATATCCATACCCACCACTTTTCCTTTTTTTACTAAGCCCTGAATTAATTTACGCATCTGTGGGTAAGTCACACCGCCCAATGCTGGCCCGTTCACTGCTGGCATAATTGTTGGGTCGATACCATCTGCATCACAGGTTATATAGTAATGGCCTCCATCCGGAATTTGTGCCAGAACACTATCCATGCCCTCATCGTGCAACTGATGCGCAGGAACCAAATGAGCACCCCATTCCAGGGCAGCATCCACTTCTTCCTGCCGGGCTGAACCATTTGCACGCAACCCAATCTGCCAGATAGCGCCGATATGTTTCATTTCAGATGCTCTGCGAATGGGGCTTGAATAACCGTCAGTAACCCCATTAACTTCCTCACGCCAGTCCAGGTGTGAATCGATATGGATAAGCGTGACTGTTTCACCTAACTCATCCAGCGCACGTAATACTGGAATTGGCACACCATGGTCGCCACCAATAATGAGTGGCATCCCACCCAATTGCAGAATTTTACGAACTACTGCTTCTGCTGCATCGTAATGTTGGCCGAGGGACCGGGCATCACCCGCTATATCACCACAATCAACCATCGCTATTTCTTTTCCCGCCATAAGCGGGCCACCAATATCAAAATCATAGCGTTCAATACTCCGAACTGCTCTGTCAGTCGCCTGCCTGACAGCAGTAGGTGCATTAGTTTGATCATTGGTCACTTCATCAATAGAATAAGGCGAGCCATAAGGAATACCTAATACCGCAATATCCACACTGTTGAGCGCATTTAAATCGCTCACAACTTCAGAATAAAAAAGGCTCTTATGACCATGTTTTGGAGCAGTGGTCATTTCTGGTTTATAATCCATATTTTCCTCTGGTTAATTTAAAGATAACTAATTAAGCCCCCACCACTCACCGGTTGCCCATAACTGTTCTTCTGTATTTTTCACGCAGGACTGGATATCCACACGTGCATTTGCTGCAAATAAAGCCACTAACAATTCACACACTAATAGCGCCGGGGTGATGGTGTCGAAAAATGAGGTGGTTTTTTTCTTCACAAGAATAGTTTCACTTGCCAGACGAGCCACAGGTGAACTGGCATTATCTGTAATTGCAACTATCCGTATCTTTTGTTGCGCCAGATGCCGGGTTAATACCACTGCCCGCCGCGAATATGGAGCAAGGCTCACGACCAGCAAGACATCTTTAGGCCCTATATCATGCAACAGCGTCATCATGCCACTCTCACCCGCGCCTTCAATCAAACGCACATTACTGGCAAACCAACTGCTCACATGGTGAAAGTGAAATACCACCGGGAATGAAGAACGCATTCCAAGACAATAAATGTTGCGGGCATCTGCCAACAACTTTCCGGCACGGGTAATCGATTCAAGGTTTTCTTGCTGGCACAAAGACTCAATATGCAACATAGTTGTGCCCGCCAGATTACGCAGCAGCGACGCTTCCCCTTGCTTATTCATTGCCACCAGGCCAGGAACCCGGGATTCATATTCATTGTCTTTTCCCCGAATAGTCGCAATAAATACCGCACGCAAATCGTCATATCCGGTAAACCCGACACGTTTTGCAAGCCGGGTCATTGTTGAAGGCGGAACTCCGGCCTGGCGAGACTGTTCACGCATCGACATAACAGCCACTTCTTGTGGGTTATCTAAAACAAAATTCGCGGCCTGCCGCTCCTGCCGAGGTAATTGCTCATAGAGTGTTTTTAACTTTGCGATGATCTCAGCCTGTTCCATATCTGATTCCATTTCGGGTAGACCCAATCACAATTGCAACGCATGTGCCAAATTAAAAATGGAATGATTCATATGAACCAACCAGCACGCTGCTAAAAACTGCGTTTCAGTAACATATGACTCATCATTGGTTAAAAAATGGTTGGTTCGGTTCAAATTTTGCTGAAAAAAAATACACATTGGTGCATGGCAGCTTATTTCCAGGCCTGGCGGATGTTTTCCTGGTGATCAATGAAGGGGCATTCTCTGCACTCTGAAGGCTCATTTTTCCAGCAGATGTTCAATGATGGTGAGTGAGTATTGCAGCGATAAGGGAAATTTTCGTGTTTACTTCTCAGTGATACTCACATCTCTGCCTGAGCGCATTTGCCGGTTTGCCAGCGGTGTTTCTTCTTATATTCAAAGGCTGGATACATAACACCCCAATAAGTCTCGAGTGGTTGCAGGAAGCATTACAAGCAGGTAAGGAAAAATTAACAGGCCAGCTATGATGTGAATACGTAACATCTCAGTATGAATAAACTCACTGGCGGATTCATACCATTTAAACGACATTTCAATATTAGGTTCAAAAAGCCTAATTATGTTGCATTCTGCAAATTCACTAAGTTTCAGGCTGATTCCTGTCACTGTGAGTCGCACTCATTTTTTGCCAAAAAGACAATCATCTTACCCTGAACTGACTCCATCGTTACCTGGTTCTGCCTCACCAGGGGGTAACGGCTCTGTTCCTGTGCTGAAAGCTGTGCACATCCATGGAGCTGAAGTCAGAAATAGTTAAAACAGAGCGAGTTAATAAGAATACTCTTAGAATAGGCAACAGGGTATTGAATGACTTGTTAAATCAGACCTTAGTATTAGAATGTGAACACCTGCCTGCTTAGCCTGGTGATTAACCCATTATTTTTATTAAAAAAATCATCAGCAGCGTTGACTCGTATACCAGACAGGAAAGATATGTTGTTTCCACTTCATCAGTAAAATATCGATACAGAGAGAATATTGATGGCAAGGACGTATACACCCGGTTATTGCGTTGTTGAACAACCAGGAACGCTGGATTTTCAGGCCAGAATGTTATTCCAGGATTACAAGAGCGATGCCGCTAAACAGTTCATGCAGGTTAACGCCGACACACAGTGGCTTAAACCCGGCGAGATACAGGCCATAACGGATCCCAGTGCGTCAGTAACGACATCAATGCTTAATCAGTTCAGACAGACCAAACATAAAGTTAACACTTCCCTGGTTGGTGTAAGTACAGATGAAGCCAGTTTTTTACAGCGAAATTATGGCCTGATTGCAACCATAACCAACGCAGGTGATAAATTATTTAGCTCTGTCGGAGATGCCGGGGAAAAATACTTCAAAGAAATAGAGCGCGTCCTGATAAAAATTGAATCCACATATCGGAATCAATTTATCACAAAGGGCTCTTTGATAAGCCAGGAGTTTTTCGCTGAAAGATCTACACTTTTTAATCAGTTAAAAGAACTGGTAAATAAGCCGTTGTTAAAAAACCTGGCAAGAAGAACATTAAAACTTGCTGATTATGAAGATATGCGAAAAGCATTGAGATTATCAAGCAAGTCTATTGTACATGAATGGTCCACAGTCGGTTTGGTTGGTATCCCTGGTTATGCTGATTATGTTGACGGAGCAGCCAAAGCGGCAAAACTATTAAAAGCTGGGGGCTATATTGGAACAGCTTTCGCCTTTGCCAATACAACAAATGATGTTATCCAGGCTTGCTCAGTGGGCAGAGAGGATGAGTGTGAAAGAGTGGCATTCAGAGACTATGCAAAATTTACTGTAGGTACTGGTGTTTCATCTGTTGGCGGCTATTATGGCGGTATCGCCGGTAATAGCATATGCCTCGCGCTTGGTATAATTACGGCACCAGAAGGTGGTTCTGGTGCTTTAGTATGTTCAGCAATTGGCTCTCTCGTCGGTGGGTATGTCGCTGGCAAGGCTTCAGATGGATTGATGGATAGATTTTTACAATGACGATAGAAATTTTTTCTAAATATGTATCTTATTCAGGGCTATTTTTTGCTGGCATTATTGCTTTTTGCTTGATTTTTAGCTTTATTTACTTTGGCATACATAAAAAAAAATACGAGATTCTTTTGAGTGAATACAAAAACACAGGGATCCCTCTCCCCGGCGCATATAACTTTCATTCAATGATGGGTTTTTGGGGGGCATTTCCTATGGTGTATTTTTTCCGTTGTCTGACAATTGGCAAAAAACCACGGGGTTGTTTTGGAGGGAGAGTGTATTCCGGAGATTATTTCACAACACTGCCGCCAGAACAGAAGAGGTGGTTAAATATTTACTATTATGCAAACATAATAAACACAATTGCAGTCTTACTTTTCTTTTTTTTGGGTGGAATAAAATACATTATCGATGTGTTCCTGTCATAATCCACTCTGATGATCGAGTAAAAATGAACGGAAAAACAATTTACAATCAAATAGCATGCATGTACAGAAATTAGTTTTTTCGGTTCTGGCAAAGCTTCAGATGCATTGACGGATAAAGTTTTATAATGGCCATTGAAGTTTTTTCTAAGTATGTGTCTTATACAGCCCTATTTTTTGCTTGGGCTGGTTTTTCTTGTTTAGTTTTCAGCTTTATTTACTTTGGCATACATAAAAAAAAGTATGAAATCTTTTTAGATGAATACAGAAAAACAGGGATCCCTCTCCCTGGCCCGTATAACTTTCATTCGATGATGGGTTTTTGGGGTGCATATCCTATGGTATATTTTTTCCGTTGCCTTACAATCGGTAAAAAGCCTCGAGGTTGTTTTGGAGGGAAAGTGTATTCCGGAGATTATTTTACGACACTTCCACTGGAACAAAAAAGGTGGTTAAACATTTACTATTATGTAAACATAATACTTACAATTCTATTTTTACTTTACTTTGCTTTTGGTGGAATAAAATACATTATCGTTGTGTTCTTGTCATAATTCATTCAGGTGATTAGGTAAGCAAGCGCGACAAAAACCCCGCACCTGAGCATGTGCATGTCAAGCAATTGGTTCTCTTGTAGGTGGTTATGCTGCGGGGAGAAATATAGATGCAGCGATAACCACGTACTCCGGTTAACATCAGGCATTCGTGCCAGTGCAGCTCAAAGTAGTCTCGATACGTATCCTTTTTAATGATAACCCGCCGAGTTTTCATGAAATCAGGAGATTATCTGGCCGACTTCACGAAGAACAACGCGGCAAAGATTTTGCGCAAAAGCTGTTCGGGCATCGTTCAGAAAAAATGACAGAAAAATATCTTGATGTGCGTGAGAAAGTGTTTACTCTGGTTTGAGGCGAAAGACCGGATATGCGATTTCGTGCATTTTCGTGCACCCCCCCTAAGTTACTGATATATAAGGCGATAAAAAAAAGACCGAATACGATTCCTGTTCTTGCTTTTCCTCTATAAAGTTCATATAAATCAGTTAGATAAGTTCATT
Organism: Mangrovibacter sp. MFB070; assembly: GCF_000705335.1. Lineage (NCBI taxonomy): Bacteria > Pseudomonadati > Pseudomonadota > Gammaproteobacteria > Enterobacterales > Enterobacteriaceae > Mangrovibacter > Mangrovibacter sp. MFB070. The sequence goes on along the minus strand of NZ_JJMI01000021.1, from coordinate 1,419 downwards.
TCCTTTCAAAAAAACAACTCAAATACGTTAAGTTTTTTTCATTAGAATTCAGTTAGTTGCTATTTTTTGCGTGAAAGATCGGGTTGATTTCGTGCATGTATAGAGTGAATTCTTACATCAGTTCTGCACCCTGTAACTACTTCACCCGTTAATTTTCAGATTAAACCTATAGAAACAGATCTCTCACACTCGTGAAATACCCTTTCACTTACATACGCATAAGGTGCCAGGGATCGTGACACCCCACTCATACCAAACAAAATCAGTGGATGACATCTATCTTGATGACATACCGAATATACGGCACCCCGCTGCTGCTGTTCGAGATATGGAATACACCGCCAACTCAAACAGTATCATACAGGAGTGGAACCTTCCTGTCGGATACGGTGCATTTGTTAACAAATATCGTGTATTCCACCGTCAATTCACCTGGATGGCATACCGCGATGTTCTTAATGACCTAAGAAACGGTAAAATTGTTCTTTTGAGAAATAATCATTCAGGAAGCGAGATCTTCCCGGTTATCACACAATCAGGACAACTACGTAATGATTTACCGGCATCAATGTATTTCCGTCTCAGCTACATAACAGATAATCAGTTAAAACGCCCAGTACACTACCGGACGATCAACAGCAAAGCCGCGGGCAGACTGCTGGCAGCTGGTGGGCTATATAATGGTAATATTGAAGGCTTCCGGCGTACTGCCGAGCAGTTAGGCGGCGATGCTGCAAAAGGATATGATCAGGTACTCAATCAAACGACCTCAGGATTGCTAATATCGGCAGCATCACTTCTGGTCGTAAGAAACCCAATGGCGGCAGAAGAACTTACAAGTTATCTTGGGAAATACAAGCAAGCCCATGTTCTTTTGGATGACATGAATGTTCAGCAGATAAATTATCTCAGACGCGACCGTGGTGAATATGCATTGCTTCGTAATCAATTTAATAGTTCAGTCCGACCTAATTTTCTAAAGTCACTGTCCGAACATCCTGATGCATTGTCAACGTTTGATGCTGGTAGTCTGGAAAGGCTTGCAGGTGGTAAGACTCCCGCTGGGTGGCAGGTTCATCACAAGATCCCTCTTGATGATGGTGGAACCAACGATTTTGATAACCTCGTTCTCATCCAAAATTCACCCTATCATTCAGCACTAACAAAAACACAGGCGATCATAACTAAAGATCTTCCGTATAATTCAGGTACAGATGTTTTGTGGCCCTCGCCGAATGGCGTCATTTACCCAGTAGGGAAATAGGTGATCAATGTGAACGATACCAAACAGTGTATAAACCAATTTAAGAAGCTTATGGTTGCCGACAAGTATCACGTAACTAATCCTGTACCTGCTAAAGTTATGTCAGACTTGATGCAAAGCCTCCCCCCTGCCGATTGGGATGAGACCAAACAAAA
>NZ_JJMI01000020.1:0-102834 GCF_000705335.1 Mangrovibacter sp. MFB070 | reverse complement strand
AAATCGTTGAGGCGTGCCTGGCGGGCCGGGGCTGCCTGCAGGACGCAGGCAGAGCGACGGGAGGCAGGATGCCGACTCGGAGCGGTACCCGAACAGGCCGCCGGGGTAAGCCGAATGTCCGCGAAGCGGCGATTTTGCCGGCCACGAAAGGGGGTGCAGGGGGCCTGTGCCCCCTGCGGGCGCCGGGCGCCGGGCGCAGTGGGTGAGTAAAATCAGTGTGGCTGACACGGCGCGCAATTTGCCCCGAACTAACAGATAACTGGCAGGCAGCCAGCACCGCGTAAAATTAACCCACCGCCTGCGCTAAATAATTCGGGTTGCAGCAAGGCGGCAACGAGGCAAGTTCCGGGAGCTTACACTGGTAAGTGACCGGGGCGCGCTGAGGCTGCCAACACAGCTGCAGCGCGAAGTATGACGCGCAGTGACGCGCAGGTTACCAGTCAGCATATGGCACTAAAGGCTGTGGCGGCATGTTCATATCGCCTTGCCACCCGGCCAGTGAGTAACGCGCAAAGAGCATTGCGTGGCTTGGGGTGTAATCTTTTGCTTCCTGGATGTCGATACCTAACCCCAGTGACCAGTGAGACGTCAGGCGACGCTCTATAATGGCTCGGGCGGTGTACCCGATACCGTTACTGCTACTGCCACTGATATCGTCATATTTATCTGCATAATTATCGGGGATCAGGCCGCTGATGGGGTAGCGCCGTTGCGAATTGGACTGTGAATGGGACCAGGATACTGAGCCACCCAGTTCCCAGGACCAGTTTTCGGTACGCTGGCGCCAGGTAACAGGCAGAGCAAAAGACACATATTTCTGAGGACTGTAGTAGCCGCCCTGGCCCAGGGTATATGCACTGAGGTCTTTATCGTAATGCCAGAGCATATTGGTCAGGCCCACGGTGACCCGGCGATTATCTTCATTGATAAGCTTGTAGTAGTAACCCGTCATCCAGCGTACCCGCCAGTTATCTGCCACATTTTTACCCGTGAGCTGGTCTGCGCTCAGGCTGGACCAGACACCGTTCGCTTCACCCTGGTCGTAGCTCAGGCTGACGCCGCCACCATTGGCCCGCACACCGCCCCAGGTGACGCCAGTATGTGGGTCTTTTTGCCCGGCAAACGCCAGCAAAGAGCTGGATACAGGCCGCCGGTGCGCATCCACGGTATAACCAATAACGCCCACTTTGTTGCTGTAACTCAGGCTCCCAACCACATCCACAACCGGGAAGCCCATTGGCGTCGTCCCCAGGTCCATCGCCCAGGTATCGTTACGCCAGCCCACAGCTACACTAACCCCGGTCGCAGTCTGGTTACGGCTACCACTACATGGCAGAAGGCTGTCTGCATAACTCAGGTTAGGGTCATTACTGCGGGTATCACAAGTCCCCCAGCGCGGGTCATAGTTACCATTTTCATCGGTCTGGAAACTACCAGCATCCATATGCACCATATCGGTACGGAACAGCATCCGCCCGTCAGATAACGGCGCATCCACCTGCAACATTGTGGTGTGTGCAGTCAGGTCTGAGTACCCCGGCGTACCACTGGAACCCCAATAGTCATAATCCAGCGAGACATTCACATCCTGCTGGCGATAAAGATCCGCCGCATCACTGCGTACACCACGCTTGAGCCAGTCATCACTGGCATTGTTGCGGGTCAGGCGGGTGAAGGTGTCGTTATCCTCAGGCCGGGTTGGCGTTATATCCGCCGCCACCATCGCATCACGCCAGGTATCAAGAGCCTGGCCGGGATCACCATTTTTCGCCTGAGCACGAGCGGCATCACGCAGCGCAAGGGCACTGTCTATTGAAGGCGGCAGCGCTTTCGCCTCCGGGATAATCTTTTGCCACAGTGTGCGTGCTTTTGCCGTTTCATCTGTTGCATCCAGCGCTCCGGCCAGGCGGCGTTGGGTATTTAATGATAACGGTGTAGTTTCTTTTGCTTGTTCTACAGCGGTAATTTGTTGATGTGCAGCTGTTTTGTCGCCTTCATTGATAAACAACTCCGCCAGGCCAAGGCGGGCATCCAGGTTATCCGGCTCTTGCTGAATAAGGCCTTCGTAGCGGCGTTGCGCCTCTGCTTTGTCTCCCCTGGCTGCGGCCCACTCAGCCAGAGTCAGCGAAATACGCGGTGAAGGTGTTTGCTGTTCAAGTAAGGCAACCGCCTGTTTTTCCTGGCCGTTATCCCTCAGGCGATTGGCATCGTCCATCACTTTATTGGTGTTCAGCCTGCCTGCCAGTTCATGGATATTGTCTGTCCACTGGCTACGGGGCAGCGTATCAAGATGAGCCAGTGCCGCGCTATCCTGGTTATTGGCGGACAAGTAGAGCCCCATGGCATAAACTTGTTCCGGGTCACTGGGGTGGCGGCGAGCCAGGTTGCGAAACAGCGTATCGGCTTCGTCATGCCTGCCTGCCGCATACAAGTCTTTCGCCAGGCGGTAGGTTACCCAGACACTTTCCGGGTCCATTGCCAGGCGCTGGCGATGGAGTTCTGCCGCCTGGTTCCACTGCCCCTGCTCTTCCAGAGCCTGAGCACGGTCGGCCAGTCGCTCATCGCGCAGGCTGCGCTCAATATCATCCACGCTTCGGCGTTGTGCCGCAGACAGGCTGTTAAGGAAGGCACTGGCTTTTTCTGGCGACTGGCGACGGTAGATATTCGCCAGGCCACGCACCGCGTTACTGTTGGCTCTGTCCATACGCAATGCCTGCTGATAATAGCGTTCCGCCAGGGCATCATCTTTACGGGCAACCGCGACATCGCCCAGGCCCAGCACGGCATAGCTGTCTGTGTTATCAGTATTGCGTGCCTGCTGGTATTTACGCTGAGCCAGGTCGGTGTTTTGTGCTTTGAGAGCATCATCCCCTTGCTGAATTAACAACCAGTAGCGGTTCATGGAAAGTAACCCTTTCCAGCGGTCACTATTTGGCCCATCTGGCTCCAGGCGCAGTGCCTGTTCAAAAGACTGAACGGCTCTTGCCCGGTTACCTTTTTGCGACCAGGCTTCCCCCAACGCGCCCATCACTTCGCCATCAGATTGTGGCTGAGCTGCTGCTTTCTGCAATGCGGGTAATGCTTTCGCCGCATCACCACTGTTCACCGCAGCCAGTGCATTGGCACGCTGGCGAAATGCCGGATCAGCCAGTTTTTGCTGCATATCCGCCAGTTGGCTGCGTGCTTTGTCGGCATTGTCACCGTCAGTAAAAATGGCAAGGTAACGTTGCAGCGCCTGAACGGCACTGTTTGATGGAGGAAGTGACGATATTTGGTCGTACCAAAGGCCAGATGCTTCACTGCGGCCATCCCGGGAACGGGCCATTTGTTCCAGTACTTTGAAGCCTTCTTCACGGCGGCCATTTGCGAGTAACAGTTGTGCCAGCTTGCTGCGCAGTTGGGTGCTCGGATACTGCTGATTGAGCGCGCTGAGCGCATTGATAGCCTGATTACGCTGTGCCGGGTCGCTGGAAACCACACTCCAGTATTCCACAGCCATATCACCTTGTGGTGGGTGCCCGTTAAACAGTTTTTTATAGGCCGCTATCGCTTCACTGGTTTTGCCAGCTACAGCTAATAGCCGCGCTTCCTGAAGTTGCTGGCGCCCTGCGCTGCTGGCCAGCGTCATGCTGTTTACTGCCTGGTAATACACATCTGAACCCGGAGACAACTGCGCCAGCCGGTCCAGATCTTTTTTTGCCGCCGCGCTGTCGCCCCGGCGCAATTCATAGCGCATTTTCGCGGCAACGACTTGAGGGTCGTCCGGCGCGATAAGCTCAAGGCGATAAAGTGACTGGCGAACCAGCTCATCGCGATTGGTCGCTTCGCCAATCCGTACCTGCTCCAGTAAGTGCTGTTGAGCAGATACTTCAGCCTGAGCCTGAAAGGTCAGTGCCATCCCTAAAGACAGCGCAAGAAAATTTAGTGTGAAGTTGCGCATAACCGCCCCCAAACAGGTGATAACTCACCTTGCGAAGTAAACCGGAAACGGTGCTGATCCCATCCCTGACCGAACAGCGTCAGCACATAACTGTAATAAGCATCTGCGCCTGGAAACGCGGATGCTGTCCGCTGGCGCTGTGCTTCCTGAGCATGGCCGGACAGAAATGGCAGCAGAGCTGCAGAAAAACCGACAGGCCCATTGCCCGAAGGCTTGCCTGTACGGGAGTTAATACTTTCTGGTGGTAACGCGCGCTGCTTCATGATGTCCGCGACCGGTGAAAAATGGGCCAGCAGCTTTTTTTTCCGTGGGTCTTCATCACTCATCATGCCCACCCACAAGTAAACCCGAATGGCGTTATATTCGCTGTTTTCCTTTGGTTCCCCTGCGGGTTGCCAGCCTTTATCGACCACCCAGTCAACCCAGTCCGGCGCGATACCTGCTGGTGAACTCCCCTGCAAAAAAGGCACCATGCTGGCACTCATCGAACGCCATGGCTCGCCATAACGGGCGAAGCGCTGAATCACTTGCGGTGGAAGATAGCTGGGGTTAAGCCGCCAGCGATTATCACTGGTAAAGCCATCGTTACCGGGTAATAACAGAAAACCAAAACCGGGGAGCCAGGCGACTTCATCATCCGCAATACGCCGTAACAAAGCTCTTCCCATTGCCGAAAACCGGGGTTGTTGCCAGAGGCGGCCAGCCTCAAGTAACGCCCAGGCTATCCAGAGATCGGCATCAGATGCGGCATTGCTGTCCAAAACGCCCCAACTGCCATCGTCTTTTTTTCCCCACAACCAGGCTGGCAAATGGCGCGTTAAAGCACCTGCAGAAAGGTTATTTTGTGTCCAGCCCAGTACCTGGTTAAACGTGTCGCGGTCATCAGCAACCAGTGCGAAGAAGAGCGCATAACTTTGCCCTTCAGAAGTGGTAATTTTCCGGGCATCGCTCGGGTCCACGACACGCCCGTCGGCACGAATATAATCTTGCTTAAATTGAGTCCAGGCAGGCCACTCGCAGGCCGCATAAAGCGGCCTGCAGATGAACAATACACTGGCCACCAACAACCCGAAGAATGGCCTGGTGAGCATTATTCGTTATCCGGTTCCAGGCGTTTGCGGCTCACAATGCGCAGCAACCGCCACAATACCCAACCGAGTAACAACACACTGATAGCGGCAAAGATAGCCAGCAGAATCGGGTGGTTCGACAACGCAAACCAAATGCGCTCAAACCAGGGTAAATGCCCGACATAATAGACATCGCCCACACGCAGGCTGTTTACGCCTGATTCACGAATCACGGCAACAGAGCCAAACATTGCTGCGCGTTTACCACTGTCATTGAGAGCGTTGTTGAGTAACGTGTAACCGCGCGAGCTGTCTGCCAGCATTGCAACCACACTACGCTGGCTATTAAACGGCGACTGGAACCCAATAATAGCGGCCATCGGCCCGGGTGATGAGATATCTGTTTTTACATCAGCCGCACGGTCATCTGCGTTGTAGATAAAACCATCCCGGCTATTACGCCGCGGTGTTTTCACCCAGCTTTGGGTTGCTTTGACCAACAAATCGACTTGTTTATCGTCATTGAATTTATCTGGCAAATGGCCAATCAGCAGAATATCGGCATCTGCCTTACTCAGGGTACCGGCATCATCTGTCAGGCTCACATTCACAGCAGGCAAACCGGTTTGTGCACCGACTGTTCCCAGTGCATCAAGCAACGTAGTGACCTGTTCCGGGGTGGGTTTCGTCGGAACAAACACCAACGTTTGCGAGAGATCCGCCATACGGCTGAACGGGAAGCTGGCATTAGCAAATGCCCGTAAATCCGGCATCGCAAGAAAATGGTAGTAATGAGAGAAATCGATGGTGGAATCATCATCAATCACCACACTATTACGCACTGGCTGGAAGGTAATACAGTTATCAACTGAACCACCAGGAATGGGGTTCATGTACTGGAAGTCGAAACGTAACTGGTTGGTCGCCCCCAATTTTAAAGCCGGGATAGAGACATCCTGGGAACGATCCAGCAAACCCTGAACAACAGGTAAGCGCAGCAACAACTTACCGCTCTTATCTTTTGGCTCAAAGTTAAAGGCCTGCAGGAACTGGTTATTCAGGCTGATATCCATCCGCGAGCTGTCCTGCATGGGTGGAGCGGTATAACGATATTTCAGATCCATATCGATACCGGTACTGCGCAACAGGTAAAGATCAGGCGGCAGGTTAAGATTGACCGTTACCGGGCCAGGCTCGATCCCGGTCGATTGCAGTTGCTCGTCGTAGGTTTTCAGTTCACCAAATGTGACCGGGCTGTCCGTGCGCACCCAGTTAGGCGCGTCATAAGGTTTGCGCGGTAGCAAAGGCGTTACACCGTCTACCACCACATGTTCGCCACGGAACAGCAGGTTACCTTGCGCGATAGCTTTCGCCGCCATTAACAAGTCTTTATCGTCACGGCCAAACACCACCAGCAGTTTCACATAAGGGTTATCCGGGTGGTTGACCATTTCAATTACTGGCGCATTCACTGGCGGGTGATCTTTCAGAAAATCCGGCCGGTCTTTATTGGTGGCAAACACAATTGCATTTCTGTCAGGCAACGCGTTATACAGCACCGGGAAGTTATTTCCCCGCCAGCCAGCGCGTGAACCAAACCAGCTGGCGATAATCCCGGCAGCCTGCTGCTGGTCTATGTCCGGCGCATGTGAAAATACCATTGGCAAGTTCAGCGGGCGGCTGTCCCGTGGGTCAAAGAACGGGACCGGGAAATGCGACAGATCATTCTGCACAGCCAGTTTTTGGAAAGTCAGATCAAGGTAGCTGCTTCTGGCAACATCCAGCCACAAGGTGGTATTCGCCGGGTTTTCACACACATCACGGTAATGGCCAATGAATTCAAGGCGTACCCGGTTAAAATCAGTAATAAACAACGGGTCGACAGGCACAACAGCCTGGGTCTTTTTACCAAGCTGCTCTTTAGTGATGGGCAAAACGTCCATCAGTTCATCATTCAGGTACACCTTCACCTGAGACTGAACCGGGATCAGCGACGGAGATGGGGTGTATTCAAGGTGTAACATCGCCTTGTTCACCACTTCGTCGCTACGCATACCGAATTCGACCGACCCGTCAGGGCTGACGCCACGTAACACCATGCTGCCCGGAGGCGGTGCAATACGGGCAAAATCCAGTTTAACGTCTCGCGTTGGCGCATTAACTGCAACAACTGGTGCACCGGCATGATCAACACCAGGCTCAACCACGCCCATGGTTTCCGGCTGGCCGGCATTTCCCGGTACGGCTTGTGCGCTATCTTCAATACCTGCCTGAACCTGAGCTTCACCTGGAGCCGCCAGCGCGGTGAACCCGGGTAACATCCCTATTCCGACGGCCACTGCATATAGCCACGATAGTTTTCTTTTCATCGCATTGTCATCATTGTTGAGCCAGCAGAGTCCTGACGCGCGTCCTCATTTACCGCGTCGGGGCGACGTGGAATAAACGACACAATCCAGTCAACCAGCGTAGTTACAGAACGAAATACCACCTTCATGCCTGACGGAGTAAATTCCGCCAAATGCCTGTACCCGCGAAACCCCAGTTTGAGGATATCCAGCAGGCTTTCCATTGGTTTATCTTGAGGAAAACTGTCCTGCCAGAGGGCCCAGGTATCAGCACGGGCAAATGTGCATTGAATAAAATCGATATGTTGTTGTGTTGACAGGTCACTGAGTTGTATCCCCAGTTCCTGGCCATTCACCCGCACCACTCGAGCCGGGAAGAAAAACTCCTGGTCACCGCGGTTAAGTAACAGGTTCACTTTTTGGTCTTGCAAAAATGCCGCCGTTCCTTGCAAGTGAATACCTAACCCACCACCGGAATAGTCGCGTACAGTACAGGCGAATAAGTGGCCATCATCCCGGGCGACAGCGGCCGGCATGGCAATCTCAACACGATGCGCCCGGCGGACCTGTTTACTTTCCACCGACACCGCAACAGCACCACCCAGAATAATCAGGTTGTAGAATACCCATGCGAGGCTGACTACCACGGTCAGTACCTCATGGTCAGGGCCATAGAACATGCGCCAGATCCCAACAGCCACACCCAACAGGTTAACCATCACTAACCAGAGATAAGGCCGGGTAATCACCCAGTCCACATACTCTTCTTCCACCAGCCCACCTTTGGCGGTAACGTTGAACTTCCCTTTATGCGGGTTAATCAGTGCCACCACCGTTGGCGGCGCAATATACCAGGCCAGAACGGTTTCATAGATTTCGCTCCAGAAAGAGTGGCGATATTTCCCCTGGATACGGGAGTTGGTCAGGCTGGCATGCACCATATGAGGCAGAACAAAGAGCGCAATCATCAGCGCAGGCGCGAAAATGATATAGGCATGAAATAGCAGGAAGGCCAGCGGCGCTGTCAGGAAGATTAACCTCGGGATGCCCGATAAGAAGTGCAACATGGCATTGGCATAGCATAACCGTTGTGCCAGTTTCAGGCCTTTACCAAACAACGGGTTATCCATACGGAAAATTTGGATCATCCCCCGCGCCCAGCGAATACGTTGCCCAATATGCGCGGATAAACTTTCTGTCGCCAGGCCAGCCGCCTGCGGAATACGCATATACGCGGAGGTATAACCCCGGCGGTGCAGGCGCAGTGAGGTGTGCGCATCTTCCGTTACCGTTTCAACAGCAATGCCCCCAATTTCATCCAGTGGCCCACGGCGAATCACCGCACAGGAACCACAGAAGAACGTTGCATCCCACATATCATTGCCATCCTGCACCAGCCCGTAGAACAACGTGCCTTCATTTGGCGTTTTACGGAAACGGCCCAGGTTACGTTCAAAAGGGTCCGGGGAGAAGAAGTGGTGCGGAGTCTGCATCATGGCCAGTTTCTTGTCTTTAAAGAACCAGCCGACTGTCAGTTGCAGGAAAGAACGGGTTGGCACATGGTCACAGTCAAAAATTGCCACAAAGTCGCCTTTGGCATACTTCAGCGCATTGTTGATGTTCCCTGCTTTGGCATGTTCATGTGACGTACGGGCAATGTATCTCACACCCACTTTCTGAGCAAAAGCCCGGAACGATTCCCGCCCGCCGTCATCCAGAATCCAAATATTGAGTTTATCTTTCGGCCAGTCTATGCCCAAAGCAGCGTAAATAGTGCCTTCGACTACGCTTAAGTCTTCGTTATAGGTGGGGACAAAAATATCCACCACCGGCCACTGGCTTTGATCTTCGGGTAAAGGAACCGGGTGGCGATTAAGCGGCCAGGCAATCTGGAAATACCCCATAACCAGAACTACCCAGGCATAGGTTTCGGCAAACAGCAAAATCAGGCCGAACATCAGGCTTAATGGGTCGTTCCAGTTCAGTGTTGAGGTATAACGCCACCAAATGTAACGGCAGGAGACTGTCAACGACAGCACAATCAGCATCAGTGACGGAAAGCGCCCCGGAATACGCCTTACCACTAAAGCGATACCCCAAAGCAATAATAAAAAGACAAACTGAGCCAGTGGGGTAAAGGGCTGGGTAATGCACAGAATCGACAGTGTCAAAGAAAATAGCACCACCACACCCAGCACAAGGCGGCGGATCCGTGGCGAGACATGGCATAGCTCACGGCGCTGCTGCTGGCTTTCAGCCCGGGCTTTTACTCTGCCAGGTAATGCTGTTAACCAGTCATGGTAGTCTTTACGCCAGGCCGCAGCCCGGCTCAGATATTTCTGCACAGCCAGCCCTGAAAGGTGCCCGGGCACCAACACCACTAACCAACAGCCTTGAATCAGGATACGAATAACATCCAGTGGGCCAGGTTTATCCGGGTTAACCTGAGGGAACCAAAGGCGAAAGTTGCTGCGTACCCTTTGCCAGTTGGCGTTTTCCAGTGGTAAAAAACACCAGGCCAGGCACAACCAGATACACCCAATAACCGCACTAAAAAGGGATGTGCGGTGTGCGCGATAATGGCGATACTGCGCACTCAATGCACCTGCCACAGGCGTGGTTAAGACACAGCGTAACAGGCGGCTCATCAGGCACTCCCGGCAAAATTCAGCAGGCACCAGTTTGCCAGGGTGTTTAACTCTTCGGTAATAAGTGCTTCCTGGCGGTATTCGCCCACTGGCTGCTTGGCGCCCAGGGTTTCACCCATCGCTTCATCCCGATGCAGAACCATCGGAACCAGCGCCAACTGGCTTTTGAGCCACATCTGCCAAATGTCGTCCTGTATCTGGCTGGCAACCAGTAAGTTATTCACCAAAATATGTGAGCCACTGGGAACCGCCTGCTGGTGCAGGCGAACATGGCAATTCATTTCCGGGTTAACAACGACCAGGTGGTGATTAACGCGCGCAGTCAGCGCTTCAGTGAAAGGTGTCTCTGAGGCGGGTAAATCCAGCAAAATCCAGCGCCATGCATTCTGGCTTACCAGACTGTCAATCATTTGCCCGGCAGCCTGTGCATAGCCGGGTTGTGCGGCCAGTTGTTGTTGCTCTTCACGAGACAACTGCCCGAACGGCAATATATCCAGATGCGAAGTGTAACGCCAGGCGGTTTCTGCCCATTCGCTTTTATCCAGTAACGCGCGAGCCCAACCACCCGGGCGGGTGAATTCAACATTGAAAAACAGGCGCAGCATATTGTCTGGTGAACAATCAATCACCAGAACAGATTCTTCAAGTTGTTGTAGCGCCCAGGCAAGCCCTGTTGTCACAGAAGTTGTCCCCACGCCGCCACGCAATCCTTGTAAGCCAATAATGGCCATCAAACACTCCCGGTTTGTTTCGCTAATTCCGCAAGCAAAGGCCAGCGTTTGATTGCTGCCGCTAAACGTTCCATTTGGGAAATATCGGCATAATCGAATTCAGGTAATGAAAAAGTCTTACATAATGACTGAATATCATTTTGAAACGCATTAACCTGGTACTTTTCTTTTGCCTCACGACTTTGTTCGTCTGGACACATTTTTTGTATTCCCCGACTGAATTCTCTGGAAAACGCGTAAGATAATGACCACAGAGACACATTGAATTACAATGCTAAATCTGATGCCGTTTATTTTCAATGTTAGGTTTATTTTCAGGCCTGCGCTAGTACACTACTGAAAGTAGCCACTTCGATTCAAGAGAGACGCCATGGAATCACTATTTTCATTTGGCATACATGCACTTTGGGATGAGTTGCAACAAATGACCACGGGTGGAATCTGGTGGGTAAATACTGACCAGGCTGAAGATGCGCAACTTCTTGCCAACAGCACCCTTGCAGCACAGAGTAATCAAGCTCTTGCGGCGGTTATCACTATGGGTGAAAACGCATCGTCGGGTATTGAATTAGATCAACTTCACGGTCCTGAAAAAATCCAGTTATTCAGCATGCCGGTAAATAAGAATAGTCTATACTCTTTGTCTTCCGACCTGCTTTGCTCAGTCATTCCTGATAATTACTTATTCATTTTCCTTGCAAAGGAAGGGTTCTGGCGGAGTATTTCTGGCGATGCCATTAAACAATGGCTGGCCAATATGAAGCGTTGGGTCAAAACGAATAACTGTGCACTGCTTATCATTAATCCGGACAATAATTCAGATAAAGCCACCTCGTTACTCTCTAATCAACATCAAAGCCTTTCCGGAATTGCGTCAGTTCGCCAGGAACAAGGAGAATATATTCTTGATGTCACTTTCTGGCTAAACAAGATGGGTGTCAGCGCCCGGCAACGTATTGCGTTGAATAAAGGTGAAAAGGCCTGGTCAGTAAAAATTACCGAGAAACATGAGCCTCAACTACGTAGCGATGAACGGCAAATTCTGAGCCATAGTGCAGTTCTGGAAGGTGCCCCTATATTATCTGAATACTGGTCACTGTTTGCTGACAACGAAGCTGTATTCACTGAGGCCCGCCAGCACCACGCCGCCACGGCTATCTTTGCTCTGGAAAACAACCAGCAAATTGACCACCTGGCAAGCTGTATTCATACGCTGCGCAAACAACGCGGAAGTGTGATAAAGCTCATTGTCCGGGAAACCCGCCCGGGTTTGCGTGCCACCGATGAGCGCCTGTTAATGGCCTGTGGCGCAAATATTATTGTGCCTTATAACGCGCCTCTGTCGCGCTGTCTGAACATGATAGAAAGTGTTCAGGGGCAGTTTTTTACCCGTGACGTGCCCGACGATATTTCATTACTGACTGCGAGCCTGCGCCCACTCAACCTGCGTGGTTTCCAGCCATGGGATAAATTCTGCGACGCCGTAAAATCAGCATTGAATAACCCCATGGCACCCAAAGACAGTAAAGGTGTACTGGTCGCCCTGCGCCCGGTGCCGGGGTTGCGGGTTGAGCAACTACTGACACTGTGCAAGACAAACCGTATGGGCGATTTTGTGACACTGGGCAACAACCGGCTGATGCTGTTTTTATCGTATTGCCGTATCAATGATCTGGAAATTGCCCTGCGCCATATTTTCCCGTTACCCGTGGGCGATATTATCTCCAACCGTGTGGTTTGGTTCGAAGATAACGACATTGCCGCAGAACTGACACAAATGCGCACTATCCCGGAAACCGACTGGCAGTCACCGATTTCACCTCAGGACAATACACCTTCGCCAGTCAACGCCGAGCACTCTGGCCGCGTGTGGCGGCGGGTCCCTGTGCCACTCGCCCTGTTACAGCCCGGCGCGGAGGGCCAGAACCCATGATGAGTCTTGCCGATATTTTTCAATTAATTGTGCTGTGCGCCATCATTTTTCTGCCGCTGGGCTACAGTGCCAGGCGCTGGTTACCTGTTCTTCATTTACGCGTGCGCCAAATTTTAGGCAAACCGCGTTACGTAAAACCTGTTGGGGTTTTACGCCGTAATGCACCTGTCAGGGCAGACAAACATGACAAATAAAACACCATCGTCCTCTTTTTCATCTTACTGGAAAGCCTGGCGCGGGCCGGGAGTATGGAACTTCTATTTTTTAGTTAAATTTGGCCTGCTGTGGGCGGGTTACCTGAATTTCCATGAGCTAAAAAACCTGGCATTTCTTGTTTTTTTATTGCTGCCCATAACATCTGACCGCCTGCACCGCATCCGCCAGTGGGTAGCCATTCCCATTGGGTTTGGTTTGTTCTGGCACGACACCTGGCTACCTGGCCCGGAAAGCATCCTTAGCCAGGGTTCACAAGTCGCGGGGTTCAGCGCTGATTACATTCTGGACCTGGTAACGCGCTTTATTAACTGGGATATGGTTGGTGCAGTTTTCGTGCTCTTTGTAGGCTGGCTTTTCCTCTCGCAGTGGATTCGTGTCACCGTGTTTGTGGTGCTGGCAATGGTGTGGCTGAATGTTCTGAACATTGCCGGCCCGGCTATTTCTCTGTTACCGGCAACCGCCGCGAATACCGCCACAGCACCTGCTGCTGGTTCAGCCAGCGCGCCAGCTTCGGGAGCGCCTGTGTTAAGTGGCGATATTCCGGTACAAACAGCCCCTGCAAACTCTGCCAATATTAACGACTGGCTCAACACGTTTTATAGCAGTGAAGCAAAACGTAAAACGCCTTTCCCGGAGTCTTTGCCTGAAGGTTCGGAGCCTTTCCAGGTGTTGGTTATCAATATTTGTTCACTGGCGTGGACCGATATTGAAGAGACAGGGCTTGCTTCTCATCCGCTGTGGTCGCATTTCGATATTCTGTTTAAGAACTTTAATTCAGCTACTTCATACAGTGGTCCGGCAGCGATTCGCCTGTTGCGGGCCAGTTGCGGGCAGAGTTCCCACAAGAATCTGTACCAACCGGCAGGTGAACAATGCTACCTGTTTGATAACCTGGCGAAACTGGGTTTCCCGATGCACCTGATGCTTGACCACAATGGTCAATTTGGCGATTTCCTGAAAGAAGTTCAGGAAAATGGCGGGGTTTCTGTTCCATTGATGGACCAAAGCAAACTGCCGGTCAACCTGCTTTCTTTTGATAATTCGCCCATTTACGATGACACGGCCGTGCTGGAACGCTGGATGAATACCGTTCCAGGCAATGAGCGCAACGCGACCTTCTTTAACCTGCTGCCATTGCATGACGGAAACCATTACCCTGGCAACAGCAAAACCGCAGACTATAAGCTCCGTGCCCAGAAACTGTTTGATGAACTGGATGCGTTTCTCACCCAGCTGGAGAAATCAAACCGCCGGGTAATGGTTGTTGTTGTGCCTGAGCATGGCGCAGCGCTTAAAGGCGATAAAATGCAGGTGTCCGGCCTGCGTGATATTCCCAGCCCGTCTATCACTCATGTTCCGGTAGGCGTGAAATTTATTGGTATGAAGGACCCACATCAGGGTGCGCCAATTGAAATCAACAGCCCCAGTAGCTATCTGGCTATATCCGAACTGGTCGTGCGCTCGTTAGGTGGCAAAAACTTTGTTGCCGACCATGTGGACTGGAATGCACTGACCAGTGGTTTGCCACAAACTGCGCCGGTATCTGAAAACGCGAATGCGGTTGTGGTTGAGTACCAGAATAAGCCATGGGTCAGGTTGAATAGTGGGGATTGGGTGCCTTATCCGCAGTAAGTGATGAAGGTTCCGTTCACTTGCAGTGTGGTTGTTTCCGTTCACCTGAAGTGATGCGCTCAATGTGGCTTCACAGCCAGTGAACGGGCGAAAGGGGGCTCGCCCCCTTTGCAATCCCCGTTTTCGCGGGCGACCGGTGCAGTGTAGTACGCTCACCGGGTGTGGTTATTTCTGTTCACTTTGCATAGCGTCATGTGTAGTTGTTTCCGTTCACTTGAAGTGATGGGGCTAATGTGGCTTCACAGCCTGTGAACGGGCTAAGGGGGCTTGCCCCCTTTGCAATCCCCGTTTTCGCTGGCGACCGGTGCTGCGCACTGCGTTCACCTCCGGGCAGTCAGCCTGCGGCCGGCTCGACTCGGCATCCATGCCTCGCTTCGCCTTATTCCGCCGTCCGGGCGGAATAACCTTGTCTTCCTTTCTGCGGTTCACCGGTCTTACGCGAACAGGCCTCGCTGCAGGTAGCGGGGTTTTTTGTATTGTGTGGTGTGGCTGGGGGATTTGTGCCTGGTATGTCTTTGTGTGTTTTTTGCTGTGAGCATACAAACGGGTGTGGGGTGTGGCCTCTAAATCGTTGAGGCGTGCCTGGCGGGCCGGGGCTGCCTGCAGGACGCAGGCAGAGCGACGGGAGGCAGGAAGCCGACTCGGAGCGGTACCCGAACAGGCCGCCGGGGTAAGCCGAATGTCCGCGAAGCGGCGATTTTGCCGGCCACGAAAGGGGGTGCAGGGGGCCAGTGCCCCCTGCGGGCGCCGGGCGCAGGGGGTGAGTAAAAGCAGTGTTGCTGACACGGCGCGCAACTGGCTCTGCGCTGGCAGATTACTGTTACTGCGGTGACAGTTGTGTTCACTTTTTACTGTGTCAGTGTGGTGAAAATTCCGTTCACTTGCAGTGTGGTTGCTTCCGTTCACCTGAAGTGATGCGCTCAATGTGGCTTCACAGCCAGTGAACGGGCTAAGGGGGCTCGCCCCCTTTGCAATCCCCGTTTTCGCGGGCGACCGGTGCTGCGCACTGCGTTCACCTCCTGGCAGTCAGCCTGCGGCCGGCTCGACTCGGCATCCCTGCCTCGGTTCGCCTTATTCCGCCGTCCGGGCGGAATAACCTTGTCTTCCTTTCTGCGGTTCACCGGTCTTACGCGAACAGGCCTCGCTGCAAGTAGCGGGGTTTTTTGTGTTGTGCTGAGTGGCTGTAAATCCTGTGCCTGGTATGTCTTTTTGATGTTTTTTGCTGTGAGCCTACAGGCGGGTGTGGGGTGTGGCATCTGAATCATTGAGGCGTGCCCGGCAGTGCGGGCACGTAAACTTGCTGTGGTGGCTACATCCCTTGCGCGGCCATTGCAGCCAGCAATTTCAGGCTGGCAGAGTAATAATCATCCTGGCTGGTGACTTCCGTTTCCATACTGGTAAGAGTTCCCATTGTCAGGTCACGTATTGCCAGTAATCCGCCCTGCATGTTGTAGGTGGCTTCCTGGTTGTCATTTACATTCACCCAGGCCGGGGTATGCAAACGGTCGTAGCGGCCAAACCAGGTACGCCAGGGCACCAGTAACGCGCTGTTGGGCTGGTCCCAGCCAGTATACATTGGGATACGGATAGCATCGTAGCTCATACGTGCAGGCCACTGCTTGGCAGGCTCCATTCGCCCATCGGCATACAGTGAAACCCAGTCCGTTGGCAGGTTAGCTTCACCCCAACCCATTTTTTTCAGCAGACTTTGCCCATCATTAATAAGCTGTGTCCACACCGCCAGATGGCTGCGTTTAGCAAATGCGCGCCAGGCCGGGAACACGAAGTAAGACGGGTTCAGGTTGACATAACTATTGAGGTTAAAGCCGCTGGCACCGGGCAGCATGATTTTCTTGCCGGCAAAATCAATAACGGTGTGCTTTATCACTGCGTTGGTAATGGCATCTGACGCCTTGAAATAGGCAGGGTCGCCCCATTTTTCTCCGGCCTTAAGCAAGGCCCAGGCAATCAATACATCACCATCAGAAGCGTCGTTCTTATCTTCAACCGGGTCGGGAGCCACCGGATTATAACGCCAGTAAAACAACCCGTTCTTCGGGTTCTTCAGGTGTGTGTTGGTCCAGGTCCACATTTTATCGAAACTTTCCCGGTCATTTCCTGCCAACGCAAACAGCATACCGAACCCCTGGCCTTCGGTATGGCTCACATTATTATTTCCGGTATCAATGATTCGACCATCTGCCATTAAAAAACGCGCTTTAAAATGCCCCCAGTCCACATCGGCGTGTGCGAAAGAAGACATCACCAGTGACGCCATCAGCGCCACCAGTGCCAAACCCCGTTGTAACATAGTTTTCCTTAAAAGCGTCCCTGATAACGGAACTGAACATCGGTCAATGACCAGGACTGGTCACGCCACAGGGCTACACTGTCTTTGCCACCCTGCTGGCGCATCCAGCTCGCATATACGCCTTCCATCATAGCGCAAAATGCGTTACACCATCTGTTCTGTTCACGGCCATTACGTGCAACCGGCAATGCCTGGTGGCGGATAACCATCGCGTTATCCTCCACATCGATATCCACAATACCCCAGTTAAACTGCGCCAGCCTATTGTTGATATGCGCTTCCAGCTCACCAATGGTCTCTGCTTCAGGCAGGGGGAATGCCTGCCCAAAAGAGATACCCATCTGTGTCAGGAAAGGATGGCTGTCTTTCTCGCCGACATTACGCACCATGCCATCGACCATAATGGTCAGCATGTCGAACCACCCGGCCGGAGTCTGTTGTTGCTGGAAATACCCCAGCACAGCAGGATTCTGCTCATTTAACGCCATTGTTAACGGTCTCCCAACATATAGCGGAACCACACCTGTGCGGTGCTTTCGTTGTAATCGCCAAAGGTGTCGTAACCCACACGCCCACCGACAGTCATATCTTTGTTGATGTTGTAGTCGACACCAGCGTGCAGGTTGTAGCCCATACCATTTTGGCTCTTACCGCCGTAGTACGCTTCCTTCGCCTGCCCTGCGGCCACGTAACTTTCCAGTTGGGACTGCAAGTCCGGGTCATTCGGGAAGTATGCGCTATCATCCTGGCTGTAGGACTGGTAGCCCAATGCGGCCCCAACAGACATTTTCCAGTTGCTGAACCGCTGGGTATAATCCACAGGGAAAGAAACACTTATATAGTTTTGTGGGCTGAAATACCCACCCTGGCCATAGGTGTAGTAACTCAGGTTTTTGGAGAAATCCATGTACCCGATACTGATCCCAGTTTTCAGTTCACGATCGTCTGCCCGCAATGGCCGCAAGTAGAAACCGGCAGAACCTTCAACACTGGTGTTACTGGCTACATTGGTACCAATATAGCTCCAGCCACCGCCGCCGAAATAGAAGCCTACATCGCCGTCATCGTAGCTCAGTTGTACCGTGCCACCATTTTTAGTGACCTGCCCCCAGCGCTTACCCGAATATTTATCCTGCGCCCCAACATAAGACAGCAGGCTGTCTGTCATGGCACGGCGTTCACCTTTAAAGATAACTTTCAGGTAATCAGTCAGTTGTGGCGACCACTGAATACCACCGACTACAGTGTTCAGGTCCGGGCCCAGCGGTGTGGTTCCCACATCCAGCTTGTAGCTATCGCCACTCAGCGCCATCCCAACTTCAACACCGGAATCACTCTGCGAGCCCTGAGAGGCCACATCTGGCAAGGTATCTCCGGCAAGGGACGATGTCCCATTCGCTTTGGCAACCTGGCCCTGAATTAACGCGCCAGTACCAAAGCGGCGGCTGGCATCAACAGATGAGCTACCCGCATCCAGCGAGACCGGAGTCACGTTCAAATCAAGGCGTGCATCGCCAAAAGGCACCGTAGACCACTGAAGCGGTGCTTTCACTTCCGTCAGTTTGCTCAGGCCACTTTCACCATCACGACCACGAACGGCAAGGTCACCCTGCACCCAGGTTGACGTTTTATCATCAAGCTGTTGCATCATTTCATCGACTTGCCGCAGCGTACTGCTTTGCGCTGATTCCACTGGCAAATCAGGGCGCACAGTGTTCACAGGCGCAGTCTGCGGATTGCGTCCCATCTGGGCAACCTGCCATGGCATGGCTGAACCAGACTGTGAGGCCGAGGTGTTGGCATAAGAGGTTGGTGATGACCCGTTAAACGGATTATCCGCCAGCACCAGCCCGCCAATCATTGGCGATGTTGATGTAGTACCTGGCTGCAGGCCCACCAATTGCCCACGGGCATTGCGCAGGTAGGCCAGTGCTTGTTGGTGGTTACCTTCGGCTTCAGACAACCGGGCCATTAACAACAATCTGTCAGGTGTTTGCGTATCGCGTAACCCACTTGCCAGGGAACGAGCCTTTTTAACATCGCCACTGCTCAGCGCTACATCGATGGCGCCAACACGCGCATCCTGCTGCGGGGTATCTCTGGTCATCAGGTAGTCATAGACCACACCCGCTTCTTTGTTCATTTTGCCCGACTGGTATAACCGCGCCATGGCAAACATCAGATCGGTATTTTGAGGATCCTGCTGCATGGCACGGATCAGCTTGTCATATGCTGCCGCGTAATTGCCCTGCTCACGCAGCTTATCGGCTTCATTGATAACGTAGCCATTACGGATCCCGGCCAGTTGCGTTGGTGTACTGTTCGCCTGCAGTTCAGGGTTGGATAACAGTGTTTGCGCTTCACTACGCAAACCCGCCTGGTTTAACACCGCCACCTGGTCTGCATAGTCGCCGGCATTGCCTTTAACACCCTGGGCTATGTTGCTGCGCACAACCGCGACTGCCGAGGTCATGTCCCCACTTTGTGCCATCAGGCGCGCCAGTTTCCCGGCATCTGCCGGGCTGTCCGGTACCTGGCCCGACAGCGCTTTCAGTGTGTTGGCAGCGGCCACCTGGTTACCGGAAGCCAGGTAACTTTCTGCGGTCGCCATTTGCAGGTTAAAATTCGCCCTTTGCGACAAATCCCGCATCTCACGGTTACGCGCAGAAGCCGGAACACGCCCGATTAACGTTTGCACCTGTTGCCAGGCTCCCTGATCACTGGCAAATAGCGCGGCAGCATACAGAGATTCGGTACCTGAGCCTGCCCGGTATAACGGCGCCATCACGTCGCTGGCGGCGGCATTATTCCCTTGCTTGTCCAGAATCCGGGCGAGGTCAAGCCGCAACCAGGGGTTAGACGGCAGGCGGTTGATACCCTGGCGCAAAACAGAAATGGCTTGTGTGGTATCACCCCGGGCCAGTGCCTGCTGAGCCTGGCGGCGAATCGGGTCCGCAGGCGAACCGTATCCGCCTTTTGGCTGCAGTTTCGCCTGGAGTGATGCAGGCAGGCTTTGCAGCATGGCCTGCGCTTCATCGGTTTTATTCTGATCACGCAGAACGTAATAGAGATTTTCTCTGGCAGATGCATTGCCCGGGTCGCTGGTCAGAATATCCCGCAGCGTTTGCTCAGCCTGCGCATAATCTTTGGTACGGCGTAAAACATCGGCACGGAACAGCTTCGCTGCCAGACCTTTGTCTCCGCTCTGTTGCGCCAGAGGCGCACTCAGAGACAGCGCCTGAGCGGTATTACCCTGTTTGAACGCCTGCTGCGCTTCGGCAAGTTGCCCATAAAACGCGGCATCTTCCCCTTGCTTCTGGCGCTCAGCAGAAGCATCTCCGCCTTGTTCAGCGGCCCGTTTCAGGTATTGCGATGCAGCCTGGTAATCCCCTTTGCGCTGGGCAACATAACCCATACCTGCCAGTGCATCTGCATCCGTCGGGTTGGCCTGCAGCACTTTTTCGAACTGGCTTTGCGCAGAGGCCAGGTTGCCGCTGTTCAAATCAGTAAAGCCCACACCTTTTGCCGCACCGCCCACATTTTTGCGGTAATAGGCCAGCACATCGGCGTCTTTCGGGTGGCGCTGCATCCAGGTTTGATAATAATGCTCGTCGCCGGACTTTGGCCCCAGCCACAACAGCGCCTGGCGCAGGCTGCTGTCGGCATCTTTGTTGCCACTGGCCATTTCTTCCAGCAAATCAATCCCGTCACGGCGTGTGTCATCACGGTAGGTCAGCACCTTACCCAGTGCAACACGAGCAGCGTTATCCTGCGGGTGTTCGGCCGTTAACTGGCGCAACCCGGAGAGCGCCTGCGGATACAGGGATTTATCCCCGGCCATCGTCAGGTAATACTCTGGAGCAAGGCTCGCGGGCGGCTCATTGCCATTAAATAAGCCGCGCCAGGTAGATAACGCCGCAGAAATATTGCCGCTGCGCGCTTGCTGGCGAGCTAATGCCAGTTGCCCCTGAGGGACTTGCTGCAACTGGCGGGCATTATCCAGAGACTGGAGCTGTGGTGCCGCCGGGTCGGCTTTCGCCAACCGGGCACGCCATTGCGCAGATTCTTTCAGGTTACCGTTTTGTTGGGACCATAATGCCATCAGGTACAGTGCCTGAGTGTTGTTGGCATCCACCATCAACACTTTACGCAGCGACTGCATTGCCAGCTCATCATGGGATTTTTCATGCCAGTAATTGGCCTGGTCAAACAAGGCCTTTAGCGCCGGGCTGTCGGCATCCGCCTGCGCCTGCCCCACCGCCATACCAAGGCTTAATACCCCGGACAGGCAGACAGTCGATAGCACCTGGGCTGTTTTATGATTCATTTTTTTACCCACTGTTTTCACGAATCAGACTCCGGATTAAGACGGTTACGAGCACGGCGTTTCAGTGCGCTGTACAGCGCAAGTCCCACCAACATACTCAGAATCACCCCCAAAATAGCCAGCATGGCGCTGTGCTGGTTGGCGTACCAGATAATCCTCATATACCAGGGTAACTGGCCGCTTGGGAACTGAGGCCCGACACGGAAACTGCGCACACCGTTTTCATCGGTAATCACTGCCGCATCCCCACGAATGGCGGCGTTGATTTTTGCCGACATCAAATCAGTATGCAGGCGGGAAAGCTGGTCATCGTTGCTGCCAATCGCCATCACGACAACCCGCTGGTCATTCCACGGGGAGCGATAACTGACAAACCCACGCCAGGCTTCGTTTGATGAAAAATAGCGGTCAGCTTCCAGGCCATTCAGATTCCAGTTGCCTTCCACCCAGCGCTTAATTTTTTGCCAGCGAGAAGGTTCACGCACACCAAGCGTGTGGTCACTGGTGACAAAGGGCGAATCGGCCAAAACTGCGCGGTTAAAAGCTTCCTCACCCAGAGTGGAAACGGCCAGAATATCCCGGGAATCGAGCCAGGCTTTATTGGCCCCACCTTCCGGCAGGCCAAACAGCACCCGGTTATTGTTCAGCGCTGTTCCTGTCGCGTTACCTGAACGGGCAGCGAGATCCAGCAGTGTTGCAATTTGCGCGTCACCCGGGTGAGCCGGAAGCAATAACGCCGTTTGTGAATAATCCGCCAGGCGAGTGAACGGGAAGGATGCACCAACAAAATAAGAGAGATTGGGCAACTGCGCGAAGTGGCGCGTATGGCTCAAATCAATCCATGAATCTTCGTCGATACGGCTCTTGATATTGTTGTTTAACAACACACCACAAGGCGCACTGGCTTTCGGGGTGATATTAAAATAGAGCGATAACTGGTTATCCCCATAAATCATATAAGGTTCCAGCGGAATATCAGCCCGCTCCTGGCGTGCGTCACCACCCAGTTTGTGCCACAAGCTTTCCAGGATCCCCTGCTTGTTAACTGGCAGGTTATGCAGGAACGTGTTGTTGAACGTCAGGTTCAGATAAGACTTGTCTTCATCAATCCAGTTTTCTGACGGGAAACGGTAGCTAATACGCATCGGAATGGTATCGCCATCCCACAGGAATAGATCCGGTGCCGCACGGAAAGCCACCCGCAACACATCATGCCAAATGCCGGTAACGGTCATGCTCTGATCTTTACGAATCAGCTCACTCAGGCGTACAGGGCGGTCGGTGGTTATCCAGCGTGGCGCATCATAAGGCTTGCTGACCGGAATAGCCTGGGGGTTGACTGCCAGAGATGCCGTTTGCGGTTTAAATTGCCCGCGAGTCAGGCGCCAGGCGGCAGCCCGCAACTGGTTATCATCTTTTCCCACCACCAATAACAGTTTGTAAACCGGGTTGCCCGGGTTATCGATAATTTGCAGCAGAGGGCCGTTGCTTTGTGGCAGTTGCACACCAGCGATAATGTCTCCCGGCGCGCCAATCAGAATGCCATTTTTCTCTGGCAGTGAATTGGTCTGCACATCAAAAGAAACCCCACGATAATCTGCCTGAATACCCATCCAGGAGGCAATCAATGCCGCCGCACTCACTTCATCCGGGGTAAATTTCTCCGGAAAAGCAATGGAGATAGAAGCAGGTGTCATCTGCATTGTATCGAAGAAGGGACGCGGGAAATGGCTTAAATCAGAGCCAATATTCAGTTGTTGCCCTTCCAGCTCCAGGCGTGTGGTCGGCAATATCGTCACCTGATATTTGTCCGTCAGTTCACGCTGGCATAACAATGCATCGCCATCATTGATTTTAAAGCTAAGGTTATTACTGGATACCACCAGAGCAGCCGGAACGTCCATCTGGTAAGTCGTATCATCTGATTGCGCTGAGCCCAACGGCACCGTACCCAGTGGCTGCCCGTTCATCATCAGTTGCAGCGTCGTGTTGCGTGCAGCCAGTGCAGGCGAAACTTTCAGGTTGAGAACCAATTGTGCCGTGGTAACCACTTCGTCGCTGGGAAGCGTAAAGTTAATCCCGGCCTGCAACTGCCCGCCACTCAAAGCCAGCCCCAAAGGCTGCCCCATTTGTGCCAGCGTAATATTGCTGACAGTCGCCTGAGTTATGCTGCTCGCAGCCATATCCGGTGTGTCTGCCGGTGTTGGTGCAGGCAAATCCAGTGGCAGAGTACCCGCATCAGAAGCCGGTGCATCTGTGGTTCCTGGGTCAACCGGTGCTGAAGCGCTCTCTGTTTGCGTGGGTTCAGAGGAGGCAGCTGGCTGTTCAGCCGCACGCAACGAACCCGACAGCGCCACACACAGTGAAAGCGCATACCATCGCATCCATTTCATACTGCGCTCTCCTCCTCATGATCCGCCATTCTCGCCAGTTTCTTTTCCCGGCGTATTTTTTGGCGGTCTTTCCATGTGAACCAGAACAAATCAAAGACACAACGGGCAATGGTCGCCAGTGAACGGAAAGGGTTATCCTGTGGTTTCGGCGGCTGCACCCAGGCATCAGCACGGGAAAGCACAACCCGAACCAGCTCACGGCGGCGCGATAAAGGAATCTCATCAAACATAAGGCGAATATCGTTATCCTGGTGGCCTTCAGACGAAATCATATGCACCGGAATACTTATTGCACCGGAGTTCAACTGCAGTTCCACTTCTTCTATTTCGTCATTCAGATGGCGGGCATCCGGCGCCACAAGGCGGCAACCGCCCATAGAAAGGTCCTGGGTTTCAGTGCGGGAAGAAACACCACTGGCATAGTGAATAACCGCGGGAATAGCCACATCCAGGCGAATCGTTTTACGGGTTTGGCGTGTTTCACGCGCAACAGCTATTGCCCCCATCAGGAAGAACAGGCTGTATAACCCCCACCCGACGTTCAGAGCGATAACATTCGGGTCCACGGCAAAGTAGTTAAATGCCACAGCACGAACAATGCCTGCTACGACGGCAATCGCCAGCAAAATCGCCACAATTACGTGAGGGCGAACAATGCTGAAATCGAAATAACCGACGTTCAACAACCCGCCTT
The DNA here is from genome assembly GCF_000705335.1 of Mangrovibacter sp. MFB070. NCBI lineage: Bacteria > Pseudomonadati > Pseudomonadota > Gammaproteobacteria > Enterobacterales > Enterobacteriaceae > Mangrovibacter > Mangrovibacter sp. MFB070. Next base: position 78,591 of record NZ_JJMI01000020.1, on the reverse strand, counting down.
TGTCCGTTACGTTGAATTTGCCTCGTTTGGGGAAAATCATGGTAATCATCGTGGGCAAGGCAATATGGAACGCCAGCACCAGGTCGTATATTTCACCCCAGAAGCTGTAACGGAAGCGGCCATTCAGACGCGAACTGACAAAAATAGAAATCAGCAAATGCGGCAGCGCATAGGCAAAAATCAGGCTGGCTGAAGAGTGAATAATATTCAGGTTAAACAGTAAGTAAGCCAGTGGTGCGGTGATAAACGCAATACGTGGCAGCGCGAACTGGAAGTAGAGCATCGCACTCAAATAGCACAGCCGTTGTTGCCACTGCAGCCCGCGGCCCCACAACGGGTTATCTACCCGAAAAATCTGCGTCATACCACGCGCCCAGCGAGTACGCTGAATCACATGCAGAACCAGGCGTTCAGTTGCCAGCCCGGCGGCCAGAGGAATTCCCAGAAACGCCGATTTCCAGCCCAGGCGCTGCATTTTCAGCGCAGTGTGAGCATCTTCCGTTACGGTCTCAACGGCGAACCCACCAATTTCTTCTAACGCGCTGCGGCGGATAACCGCACAAGAGCCACAGAAGAATGTCGCATTCCAGTTATCGTTACCTTTCTGAATTGGGCCATAAAATAACGACCCCTCGTTGGGGATATTCAGGCCGCGTGACAGGTTACGTTCAAAGGGATCCGGGGAGTAAAAATAGTGTGGCGTCTGTAACAGCGCCAGTTTCGGGTCCTGCAGGAATGAACCCACTGTTGCCTGCAAAAATACACGGGTGGCGACGTGGTCGCAGTCAAATACGCAAATCAACTCACCATTGGTCAGTTTCATTGCATGGTTCAGGTTACCCGCTTTTGCATGCGCGTTATTGGTACGAGTGATATAGCCCACACCGACATCTGCCGCAAACACCGCAAACTCACTACGCTTCCCATCATCCAGTAAATAGATTTTGATTTTATCTTTAGGATAATCAAGGCATTGTGCAGCAAGAACGGTATCACGCACGACTTCCAGGCTTTCATTGTACGTAGGCACATAAACATCAACCGTCGGCCACAGCGATTCATCTTCTGGCAACGGCACAATTTTGCGCTCAAGGGGGAACATAGTTTGCAAATAGCTGAGCAGCAGCATCACCCAGGTATAAAGCTCAGCCAGGAACAGGCCAATCCCTAAGATGGCTTCAATTTCAGAATTAAAATGCAATGTTTGCGTCGCACGGAAATAGATATAACGGGTAGACATCAAAATCGATGCCAGCACCAGTACAATTGAAATACCGCGCTTCTTACTAAACCATCCTAAAACAAACAGGCACGCCATACTGATCAGGCCAAAGATATACTGCTTCTGGCTATCCATAGGCGTAATAATGATCAGTACCGCTACTGGTGCCAGCACAAGTAGCAGCAGATAAAACTGGAGCTTTTTCATGGCAAATTCCGAGGGTAATTAATAGCCCGATAGTTTGGGGCTGGCGTGTACCTCACCATCCCCGACTTTGACACCCAAAATACTGGCGACTTTTTTACTAATGATTTCGATGTCAAACGCCGCTGCCGATGCCGGGCTGAAATCAAAAATCGATTTTTGCGCTGCATGAGCTTCCACAACACTTTCATCACGGTGGACCACACCCAGCAAACGCTCGCCCAACCGCTCTTCCATAAACGCAGTAACATCGCGGCTAATATTGCGGCGAGTATCCACCTGGTTAATTAAAAAATAGTGGCCGGCACGGTGATTAAGAGGCCCGCCAATCATGCGCTGATTCTCAACCTGAGGAAGCAACGACAACGAGGCGGTATCTGCCAGCATGGTGACTAAATTGAGGTCAGCGATAGAGGCAATCGCTTTCAGCGCAGGCCCGGGGCCTGGAGGAAAATCGGCAACAACCACCAGCCCGGGGTAATTCAGCAGGGTGCTAAGGCCACGCGCTAAAAAGTGTTCGTCATTCGCCAGACGGTCTTCAAATGCGACGCGTTGCTCTTCTGTACTGTCGCCATAAGGCAGCACGAAAATATTCCCGCCAGTTGTGAGCACATACTGACTCCAGTCGGGGTTTTCCATTGATTTGGCAACATAACCACGCCCGTCAGACAACGGCACACCAAAATGCAGGCGCAGAGCATTTTGTACGTCAAAATCAATAGCCAGAACTTTGATGCCTGAACGTGCCAGGGCATAAGACAAATTCGCTGCTACGGTGGTCTTACCGACACCGCCTTTAGGTGAGCAGACGCAAATTAACGGCATGAGGCGATCCTTTCCAGCAAAGGTTTTAATGGCATTTCTTTAACCGCTGAGCGTGGTGCGTTACCCGCAGAAGACGGAGCAAACAGCTGAGCAAAGTTAATCTTCCCGTCAGAGGAAGGTGGGACAGAAACAGGTTCAGGGTGGCGGGCAGATGGCCGCGTCACCAGAGGTTCAGGCATGGCTTCAGGTGTAGTAACCGGCACATCGCCTGGTGGTGTGGCAGCAAGAGCCGCCATAATGGGGGCGTCAGTTTCCAGCGGTTTCACCGCTTGAGTGCTATTTGGCAGGGGCGCATGGCCCTGTTGTAGCGATTCAGCCGGTCTGCCGGATTCCACCGGAGATGTTGAACCGGCCGGGACTTTTACTGGCGCGACTTTGGGCATCATCGCCATTTCTTTCAGCAAAGAAGGTGCGGATTCATCCACCGGACGGGGTGCAGTATTAATCACCTCAGTAGTCCAGGTCACCGGTGGTAATGAATTTGACGGTGTTACTGCAGCACTGGAGCCAGCAGGTACATCAAACGTACCCGGTTTAACTGCATCCGGTGCAGTAACTGATGTATGGCCTGCACCACGAAATGGCGAGCCCTGCGCATCATCACTGTTCCCTTGTGTTAACTGGCTAAAGATTGCGCTGTTTCCCGCACCGAGTCCCTGTTTCTCAGCTGACATATCTTTAAAATCGATAGAACCGGTGTGGGTTTTATCTTTAAACCGCTGCAGATCATCATAGCTGTTCATAGGAGTACTCTAAGTTGCAAGTGTATTCATGTCAGGATAACAACGAAACCTGACATACATATTATGATTATGAGTAAAGCGCAGAGAGGAAATATGCGTAATAACCTGCGTCATTTTGAGCAAGAACGCGCTGTTCAAAATTTGCGCCGATATTTAGCGTTAATATATCGACTCTCACTGTCATCACGCCATCTTTTTTTTAGCACAAAATATACAAATTTTTTATAACTACAAAACTCAAACATTAATGAATTTATCATTGATAATTCACTAAAAAACCAGCCAATAAAACTATTAATTATTTTTTATACAAAATATTAATCTGTTAGCATTTCATGCTGTATACATAAATTTTTACCCAGAGAAATATCTAGAAATATATTTTATCTATCAATAAAACACCTCCGGGATGATTCAAGAACAGTCTAATTACCACTCCCCCCTCTGACCTACCAGTTTTCGTAGGCCGCAATTCAGATAAACCTCAAAGAGGTTTATCTCCAATGAAATTGCCATTAAAAGCACACAACTTGCCATCACCACCATGGCAATACTAACAACCTACTGATAGCTATAGATAACGGCAGAACAAAATGCCAGGGGAATGGCAACTTTTTTCGTACATGTGAAGTAGCACGCCGGGCGCACATCAGAAAGTGAAGCAAGGAAAGAGAAACCGCAGGGGAAAAGGTACTTCAAAGATAAGCAGGCCCACCAGGATGGCGAGCCTGCAGGTAACACACTACTTAAACTGTGTGCGCATTTTCATCCTGGTCAACCGCAAAGCAGGCAACCAGCTGGCCACGGTAATCTTTCAGATGTGGCTGTAACTGTGTGCACTGCCCAAAACGGCGGGTACAACGCGCATTAAACGCACAACCCGGAGGTGGGCTGAGCGGGCTGGGTAGTTCACCCGTCAATTTAATACGCTCTCGCCGGGATTCCGGGTTAAGGCGCGGTGTGGCAGACAGCAATGCCTGGGTGTAAGGGTGCAGCGGGTTGTCAAAAATGGCGTCTTTGCTGCCTTTTTCCACACAACGGCCGAGGTACATCACCATCACTTCATCAGCAATGTGCTCAACCACGGATAAATCGTGTGAAATAAAGACATAAGACAGCCCCATTTCCTGCTGCAAATCCATCATCAGGTTCAGTACCTGTGCACGCACAGAAACATCCAGTGCAGACACTGGTTCATCGGCAATCACGACATCCGGGTCCAGCATCAGGCCACGGGCAATGGCAATACGCTGGCGCTGCCCACCGGAAAACATATGCGGGTAACGGTCATAATGTTCGGTTTTCAGGCCAACTTTCGCCATCATCGACAGGGCTTTTTCGCGCCGTTCCTGCTTTGACAAATCAGTATTGATAAGCAAAGGCTCTTCCAGGATCTGCCCCACTTTCTTACGCGGGTTTAATGATGCGTAAGGGTTCTGGAACACAATCTGAATTTTCTGGCGACGTAACTTCTGCGCATGAGGGTCTGGCTTAAGTAAGTCCTGCCCTTTATAGAACAACTGCCCGCCAGAAGGCGTTTCTATCATCGTCAGCAGGCGGCCAAGCGTGGATTTCCCACAACCTGATTCGCCAACAATGGCCAGGGTCTTGCCACGTTCCAGTGTGAAGGAGACGCCGTCAAGCGCTTTAACCAGCTGCTCCTGGGCAAACATCCCCTTCTTCACCGGGTAGTGTTTTTTTAAATCGATAGCCTGCAACAAGTGCTGTTGCGTGTCGGCCTCATGGGTACTCATACTGTCGGCCTCCCGGCATCATCAAGGGGATAGTGGCATTTAGACTGACGCCCGTGCTCCAGCGCATGTAGCGCAGGCTCTTCAGCCCGGCATTTATCCGTGGCATACGGGCAGCGCGGGTTAAGCAGGCAGCCTTGCGGGCGGTCATATTTGCCGGGAACCACACCCGGGAGCGACTCAAGGCGCGCTTTATCCTGAGCAAATTCAGGTAAGGCGCGTAATAACGCCTGGGTGTATGGGTGACGGGGCGCACGGAAAATATCCTGCGCACTGGCCGCTTCCACCACCTGGCCGGCATACATCACGATGATTTTATGCGCCGCTTCAGCAACCAACGCCAGGTCATGGGTGATAAGCACCAGCGCCATGTTTTCCTGCTGCTGCAATTCCAGAAGCAGTTCAATAATCTGGGCCTGAATGGTCACATCCAGTGCGGTTGTTGGTTCATCCGCAATCAGCAGTTTTGGCCGGCAGGCTATTGCCATGGCTATCATTACACGCTGGCTCATCCCCCCGGAAAGCTGGTGCGGATACACATCCAGACGTGATGCCGGGTCGGGGATCCCCACCTGATCCAGCAGGTCAATTGCTCGCTGGCGGCGGGTCTTTTTATTGCCACCCTGGTGCACTTTAATGGCTTCCATTATCTGGTAGCCGACGGTGTAACAAGGGTTCAGGCTGGTCATCGGATCCTGGAAGATCATCGCCACTTCAGAGCCCACTAACTGGCGGCGCTCGCGCTCGGAAATTTTCCGTAAGTCGCGGCCATTAAACTCCAGGCTGTCTGCCATTACCCGGCCAGGGAAATCAATCAGGCCCATAATTGCCAGAGAACTGACGGATTTGCCCGAACCGGACTCACCGACAATCCCCACAACTTGCCCCTGGTCCACGCTATAACTAATGCGGTCAACGGCACGGAATGGCGCATCTTCTTCTCCGAAGTGCACCGATAAACTGTCTACATTCAATAACGCCATCGGGTGCCTCTTACTGCTTGAGTTTGGGGTCAAGTGCATCACGCAGGCCATCACCCATCAGGTTGAAAGCCAGCACGGCCAGCAAAATCGCCAGCCCCGGGAAGGTCACCACCCACCAGGCGCTTTGTGCAAATTGCAAAACGTCAGCAAGCATGGTGCCCCATTCTGGTGTTGGCGGTTGTGCACCCATACCCAGGAAGCCCAACGCAGCCATATCCAGAATGGCGTTAGAGAAGCCCATAGATGCCTGCACAATCAGCGGAGCCAGGCAGTTAGGGAAAATATTGACGAACATTTGGCGTACCGCGCCGGCACCAGCAACCCGCGACGCGGTTACATAGTCGCGGTTCACTTCAACCAGCACCGCAGCACGGGTTAAACGCACATAGTGCGGTAACGCGACGAAGGCCAGTGCCATGGAAGCATTGACTATCGAGGGGCCGAAAATCGCCACCAGCACCAGTGCCAACAGCAGGCTCGGCAGGGCCAGCATAATATCCACCACACGCATGATGATGGTATCCACCGTGCCGCCGAAATAGCCAGCTACCAGGCCCAGTACAATCCCCATAATCAGAGACAGTACCACTACCATGCAGCCCACCAGCAAGGATAAGCGTGCGCCATACATCAGGCGGGAAAGAATATCGCGGCCCACATCATCGGTGCCCAAAATAAACTTCCAGCTACCACCATCTGCCCAGACAGGCGGGTGCAGCAGCGCATCACGGAACTGCATAGCCGGGTCATGGGGGGCGACAAAATTGGCGAACAGCGCTATCAGCAGCATCAGGGTGACGTAAATCAGCCCAATTACTGCACCTTTGTTACGTTTAAAGTAGTGCCAGAACTCCTGAAACGGTGTCATCGGCACCGGGGCTGTCACCACGTTGTTTTCAGTTACTTGCGTCATGATAACCCCTTACTTCTTATGCCGGATACGCGGGTTCACCACGCCGTACAACAGGTCGACAACCAGGTTAACCAGAATGATGAGTGTCGCGACCAACAGCACACCACCCTGCACTACCGGGTAATCCCGTCGTTGCAGTGCTTCAATCAACCAGCGACCAAGTCCAGGCCAGGAGAAAATCGTTTCAGTCAGGATCGCCCCTGCCAGCAAAGTACCAACCTGCAGACCAATAACAGTGACTACTGGCAACATGGCATTACGCAAAGCATGGACCACAATCACACGCAGGCGGCTCAGGCCTTTAGCGCGGGCGGTACGGATATAGTCTTCACCCAGCACTTCCAGCATGGCCGAGCGGGTCATACGCACAATAACCGCCAGTGGGATGGTACCCAACACAATGGCAGGCAGAACGATATGCGCAAGTGCGTCCAGGAAATCGCCCGGTTCGCCCCAAATCGCGGTATCTATCAACATAAATCCGGTCAGGGGTAACGAGTCATCAAGGAAGACCGTGTCGCCTATACGCCCGGAAACCGGCGTCAGGTTCCAGTGCACCGACACCAGCATAATCAGCATCATCCCCCACCAGAAAATCGGCATGGAATAACCTGTCAGCGCCAGGCCAATGGCGGTGTGGTCAAAAATGGAGCCACGTTTTACCGCTGCCAGTACCCCAACAGGAATACCCACAGCAATAGCAAAAATCATGGCACACACACCCAGTTCCAGAGTGGCCTGGAAACGAGGAACGAATTCTTGCCAGACAGGCAGGCGGCTTTTCAGGGAGATACCTAAATCCCCGTGCAATACGTTCCAAATATAGGTGACATATTGCTGCCAGAGTGGTTTGTTTAACCCTAATTGAGCCAGCAGTTGAGCGTGGCGTTCGGGGGAGATCCCGCGTTCACCCGCCATGATCATCACCGGGTCACCCGGAATCATGTGGACGAAAGCGAAAGTAACAAGGGTTATACCTATAAACGTTGGGATAACCAATCCCAGACGTCGGAGAATGAACTGCAACATTAGCCGGATTCTCTATCATCTTCCGCTACCGGGGGCAGCGAAATGTATTGCTCACAACGTACATCGGTTCCGCCGCAATGGGGAAATCAGCCCACATTACAGACAGCAAGGGTGAGGTACATAATATATGTTCCCTCACCCTGACCCCCTCCCGCCGGGAGAGGGGTGCTGGCAGAACAAGTCCGGTCTTATACCCTTTATATTTCAGTTGGCTGGCACACACGCGTGTTTGGCCGGCTGAAATATCAGGAATACATCCGGGCCTTTCCGGAAACGGGTGAACAAGCCATTGGCACCCATTACCGCAGAAAGGCACGCGGGTGTATCACTCTAAGGATACGTTCTCGAAGTGGTGTTTGCCCAACGGATCCACCACATAGCCTTTAACTTCTTTGCGCACCGGCTCGAAAACCGTGGAGTGAGCAATAATCAGAGCAGGAGCCTGATCATGCATCACAACCTGAGCCTGCTTGTAGAGTTCCACACGTTTGTTGTGGTCTTCTGTAGCACGTGCTGGCTGGATCAAGTCTTCGAACGGCTTGTAGCACCAACGAGAGTAGTTAGAACCGTCTTTCGCCGCATCACAGCTGAACAGTGTGGCGAAGAAGTTATCCGGATCCCCGTTATCCCCGGTCCAGCCCATCATAACGGTCTGGTGTTCACCGGCTTTGGCGCGTTTGAGGTACTCACCCCATTCGTAGGTAACGATTTTGGCTTTCACGCCAATTTTTGCCCAGTCAGCCTGGATCATTTCTGCCATACGGCGGGCATTCGGGTTATACGGGCGCTGAACCGGCATTGCCCACAGATCGATGCTGAAGCCATCTGGCAGACCTGCTTCTTTCAGCAACTCTTTAGCTTTAGCCGGATCATACGGATAATCTTTAACCGCATCGTTGTAGCCCCACATGGTTGGCGGGATCAGGTTTTTAGCAGCCTGACCAGCCCCCTGGTAAACAGCTTTGATAATCGCGTCTTTGTTAACAGCCATGGTCAGCGCCTGGCGTACTTTCACGTTATCCAGCGGTTTTTTCTCAACGTTGAAGGACAGATAGCCAACGTTCAGGCCAGGCTGTTCCATCAGGTTGATTTTGGGGTCTTTCTTCATGCGCTCCAGATCAGCCGGGTTCGGGTACGGCATAACCTGGCATTCATCTTTCTGCAGTTTTGCGTAACGAACAGAGGCATCCGGCGTAATAGAGAAGACCAGGCGATCAATCTGCGGTTTGGTGCCCCAGTAGCCCGGGAACGCTTTATACAGAATACGGGAGTCTTTCTGGTACTGAACCAGTTGGAACGGGCCGGTACCGATTGGGTCCAGGTCCACTTTTTCCGGTGTACCTGCTTTCATCATGTCATCAGCATATTCTTTAGACATAATAGAGGCGAAGTCCATTGCCATATCAGCAAGGAACGGTGCTTCAGGGCGAGCCAGTACGAACTGAACGGTGTAATCATCAACTTTCTTGATGTCAGTGATCAGGTCAGGCAGACCCATACCTTCAAAGTACTCATAGCTGCCGCCAGAGACATTGTGGTAAGGGTTTTTAGGGTTTTTCTGGCGGTCGAAGGAGAAGACAACGTCGTCGGCATTCAGGTCACGAGTCGGTTTGAATTCTTTATTGCTCTGCCATTTAACGCCTTTACGCAAATGGAAGGTATACACTTTCCCGTCAGCGCTTACATCCCACTTTTCAGCGAGGCCCGGGATCACTTCGGTGGTGCCAATCTTAAATTCAACCAGGCGGTTGTAGATGGGCACTGAGCTGGCATCATAGGTAGTACCGGAAGTGAACAGCTGTGGGTTAAAGCCTTCTGGCGAGCCTTCTGAACAGTAAACCAGGGTTTTTGCCTGAACACTTGCTGCAACTGTCAAAGCCACCAGGCTCAGACCAAGCTTCAGCATCCCTGACTTCTTCAAGGAAATACTCATTCTTCTGCTCCAATGTGATATGTGTTGTGTTAAACCGGCGAACCTTTCTTATTTTTTACCCGGTTCGCTCGGGCAAGCCCGTAAAGCTTGATGAGGATGGGGAATCCTTCCACAAGGGCCACTGTCTCGCAGGACAGACTGTCCGTAAATGGCCTCTCACGCCCTACAATCTGTCAACTGATGAGCCAAACGTCAATATACGTAACGGGTATTTACACGGAATGTGAGAAAGTGAAAACAAAGATGAAAAAAAGGAGTTTGTGTTATTTACAGCACATAAATTTATGCTATGACAATAAAACCAAAACAAAAAACCAACAAATGAATCACAAGCAGTGCAATAACCCAATGTGATTTATGACAACTTTTTGGCTGAATGGTGAATATATGAACAAAAAATAGTGCCAACGACAGGCATTTCAGTAAAAAATGCTGTTGTTATCCATAAGACAATAAAAATAACCACGCGGTAAAGATAACAAAACGTGATAGGAAACTGGGGAAAATAAGGCGCTTGAGCGTCGCACTCGGGCAAAGTCGTTATTTAAGAACTTTTCTAAAAGTTGTTAAATGTTCCAGATACAAAAAACCCGCAGTGATATCACTGCGGGTCTGAATTTGGTCGGCGAGAGAGGATTTGAACCTCCGACCCACACGTCCCGAACGTGTTGCGCTACCAGGCTGCGCTACTCGCCGAATGCGGGGCGCATATTACTGCCGGTACTGCATCGCGTCAATCCCTTATTTAAAAAAGACTTCTGATCGCCTGGAAAGCCAGCATCACAAAGTGGAGTCGCTTTTCCCTTTGGTATTTTGCAGTGCGCACCAGTTGCGTGAAGCGTCAATTCCCCCATCCGGGGATGTTATCCCCAGGCACCCCAACACCGAGTCAAATAATTCGGTATGTTTATGCACCACACCTTCTTTGGCCTGTTGCTGCAATTGCCCAAAACGCTGCGCATTTTCTGGCGTCTGCAGGAACTTATCAGAAGCCCAGACCAGTAACGGTACCCGGAATTGTTCTGGCGGTGCAATGTTGCGCGGTGTGCCGTGTAAATGCAGGCTGTCGCTAATCGATTCCCCATGGTCAGCAGCGTAGAACACTATCACGTTCTTATCACGCACCTGGTCGATAACCGAACTGATAAAACTGTCCACATAGCGTACTGAATTATCATATGCGTTGATCAGTGTTTGCGCCGAACAGTGCTTGTTAACCCCCATACATTCTGGTTGCCAGATGGCAAACTCACGGGGATAACGCTGAACATACGAATAATGCGACCCTTTGGTATGCAGGATAACCAGGTGTTTACCCTGCGCGTGTTGCAACTGCGACCGGACCATTTCATCCACCAGCAACATGTCATCCACGGTTTTGCCCTGATTATGGCCTTCCGCACCAATCTGTTCCCGCCAGGCAATGGTATCGGCCATCGTATTACTGTAGAACCACATTTCGCTTTGCATCGCATACAAATCACTGGAGAACCCCAGTTGTTTCAACACGGCAAAGACGTTTTGCTCCAGTAAGGTTCGCTGTGGGTTATCCATGACACCACCCTTGCCCACAAACATGCAACGTAATGAGAGTTTGGTCGCGGTATCACAGGACTCGCCGCGGAATGCCGCCAGGTTTTTCTCCTGTGCCAGTTTGGGCGTGGTATCCCTTGAGTAACCAAACAGGCCCATATGGTCCCAGCGCGTTGTCTCACCAATGATAAACACCACCTGCACGTCGTTCAGGTTCGCTGGTACGTTCCAGTGGTTGCGGGTTGCCGGGTTAATGAGAGAACGGTGATCCAGGGTTTCATCTACTTTGGCCCAGGCATACAACCCCAGAGAAGACAGCCAGTTCGCGGGTAAATAAGCACTGGTTACCACACCGCCGTAGCTGGGTAAGTCCTCCCTGGAACCTTTTTCGTGATGCTTCTGAATATTTCCCAGCAAACGAACGGGTGCCCATACCACTAAAGCGACCAGAAGCAATACACCGAGGTTACGCAGAGCTGTCTGACGTTGAGAAAGCTGCCTTATTAATGAATCCTGCCCCTGGTTACGCCAAATAAACCACAACGGGGGAATGCCGATTAACAGCACCCATAAATAGAAACGCCAGCCCACCACTTCTTTGGTCAGATCGATATCGGTCGTCATCACAGACGCAATAATGCCGTAGCCAATGGTGATATTCATTACCGCCATGTAATAACTGGCCGCAACAGAGCAGAGCACCAAAAATGAGCTTAATACCTGCCAGGCTCGCCGCCCGCCAAGGGAAAAAAGACGCAACACAAAGAAACTCGCCAGAACAGTAGCAAACACCTCGGTTGTCAGCGCAAAGGCTTTGAAGAACGGAGTGATATCCATCGACTCATGCAGACGCCGCCAGAATACCGAGCAGTTAAGAAACAACCCAATATACAGCGCAAGAAAGCAACTGAGCTGTACCTGTGTAATACGACGAGAAATCTTCATTCAATAATCCAGACTGGCCATAATCAGCAGTCTGACAGGTGACAGGGGGACGAAGTTCAGCACAAATTAATAAAAACCGGCACGGAAACAGAACCTGCACCACAATATCGGATTGTTCCGCCAGCCGGCGGGGCGTCAGAGGAATAATTGAGGGTTGCCTGGCAGGCAGTCTGGAATACCTGAAAGCGGGTAAACTTGCTCGTCCGGATAAAACAAACGACAACCGGGGGAAGAACCGCGGTTGTCGTTGTTTACAGATGCAATCAATTGTATCTGGCTGAATTCAGCTTATCGCATCAGGCGTGGGAATGTGCTGCATCGCCTTCATAAACATCCGCTTTAGGCTGGCGAATGGTTGAAGAGAGCGCCAGAGAAACAATCAACAGTGCGAAAATGACCAGGAAAGTCACATGGAAGCCACCAAACAGCGATGCAATGATGGAACCACAGATACTGCCAATCCCGAAGCCAAGGTAAATCACACCATAGTTTTTCGCCAGGTTGTTCAGGCCAAAGAAATCACTCACCAGTGAAGGATAAACGGTGATGGTGCCACCAAAGTTAAAGGCGACACAGGCAATGGCCACAAAGAAAGTCACCGCATTCAGAGGCGCGAACAGCAATGCCGCCATACCCACCAGCGCAATAATCTGGCCGAAAGTAATCACACGGATACGGGTCACTTTATCGGACAGGATCCCCATAACCAGGCGGCCACTCAGGTTAGCAACCGCAATCACCGTAACCGCGTTGGCTGCCGTCATGACATCCAGATGCGCCAGGCTCTGAGCAATATCTTTCGCCACACCAATAACATACAAACCACTCATACAGGCAGTCAGGAACATCAGTGCCAGCATCCAGTACTGTGGTTTGCGCATGGATTCAGCCAGAGTGAAATCACTGTTACTAACACCATTGATACGGTTCACCGCCTGCACCGGTGCGTCTTTCATTAATAAGGCACCAAACACAATCATGACCAGTGCAATACCGCCCCAAATCATGAAAGTCTTATCCAGGCCAAAGGAAGCCAGTAACTGAGAGTCGATAAATTTGAACCCCAGGCTACCCAACCCATAAGCACCAATAGAGAAGGCAGAAATCAGGCCCTTACGTTCCGGGAACCATTTCACACAGTTCGATAACGTCAGCAAGTAACCCGCCCCGTCCGCAAGGCCAACCAGCACACCAGCACTCAGCCAGAGCATCAGCAGGTTATTGGAGTGTGCGGTCAGGAACAACCCCAGCCCTAATAACACCCCGGAAGCGATAGTGACACGGCGGACACCAAAACGTTCCTGGAGCTTACCGGCAACAGAAGAAGCCAGCGCCAGGCCCAGACTTAACAGGCCGAAAGAGAATGCCACCTGGCTGACAGGTTCATTAAGTTTTTCAGAAAGCGGACCATTAAACAGGCTCCAGGTATAAACCGAACCCAGTGCGAACTGAGTCACGATGGTACCCACAAGTGTCAACCAGCGCGTTTGGTTTGAAATTGATGTTTTCATGGCAGATGTCCTGCATTACTGAATAAGGAAAGGTATTTATCTGCCTGTAACCTTACGCTCTGGGAGGAATTTACTGGGTAAAAACGGCATGAAATGCACTGAGTGCGGAATGAAATGCATCTCAGGCGGTATAAACAGCCTTGAAATGCATGAACGACACGTAACACAAACCACCGATGTGAGTGTTTACTATCTCTGTATTGCGCGCCATTCCTGTATATTAATTGTGAAAATTGTCTTTGATGCAGATCACGATTTTCACTTCTCGCGTAAAGCGTTAACCTGTGTCAAATGAGGTTTAACACGCCCGTACAAAGCCGGGTTATCACTTTCATCTTTCAGCTTAACCCCTGACAGGCGGCGAATAAATGCCTGCTCCAGTAACCACGCCAGTTTAAAGGCAGCGGCATCCCAGTTAAGCCCTTCCGGGCGCACATTAGAAATACAGTTTCGTTCAGCATCGCGCCGCCCCCGGCTGGGCGACCAGGTCATATACACCCCAAGGCTGTCTGGCGAAGACAGGCCCGGACGCTCGCCAATCAACATGGCGACTGCTTTTGCATGTAAGCACTCACCAACATCATCCGCCAGAGCAACACGCGCCTGATGAGCCAAAACCACTGGCCCCAGTGAAATACCCAGTTCAGAAAGATAAGGCAGTAATGCGCGAACCAGTTCACAGGCCTGGCGATGTACCGCCCAGGATGACAGACCGTCTCCCACCACCAGCACCAGATCCGGTGAATCATTACGCAGTTGGGTGAGCTGGTTTCGGCTTTCAAGGCTAAGCTGGCGGCCCAAATCCGGGCGCTGGAGAAAACTGTGCCTGTCAGGCGCGGCACTTTGTACCGTCAGAGTTCTCAACCCTAAACATTCAAGACTTTGAGCCACTTTGTCGCTGTCAAACGGCTGGTGAATCGCATCCCGGGCCTGCGCATGCGCCAGGCCAAATTTCAGCACTTCGCGGGTAGGTAAACTTGCCCCACTGCGCCCCAGCGCAATACGGGCATCGGTAAACTGCGTGAGGGAGCGCCAGGCATCCGGTAATGTCATGCCACTTCTCCTTTAGGTAACGCACTCAGCAGCGGGTGGCTCGCACCAGTCAGGCGTAATTGCCCTGTGCGGTCAATAATCTGCATCCGCTCTAACCAGGCGGCAAACTCTGGTGCATGTTTGAGCCCCAGTAAGCGCCGAATATAGAGCGCATCATGGAATGAGGTGCTCTGGTAATTAAGCATAATGTCATCGGCTCCCGGCACCCCTATCAGGAAGGTCAGCCCGGCAGCGGCCAGTAATGTCAGCAGGGTATCCATGTCATCCTGGTCGGCTTCAGCATGGTTGGTGTAGCAGACATCACACCCCAGTGGCAGGCCAAGTAATTTACCGCAAAAATGGTCTTCCAGGCCGGCACGAATAATTTGCTTACCATCGTACAAATATTCCGGGCCGATAAACCCAACCACCGTATTAACCAGCAGGGGTTTAAAGTGGCGGGCAACCGCGTAAGCACGGGCTTCACAGGTTTGCTGATCCACCCCATGATGGGCATCTGCCGACAGGCAACTTCCCTGGCCGGTTTCGAAGTACATCACATTATCGCCCAGCGTACCGCGCTTGAGTGACAGCGCGGCATCACGCGCCTCAGCCAGCATCGCCAGGTCAATACCAAAACCGGTATTCGCCGCCTGCGTACCTGCAACCGACTGGAACACCAGGTCAACCGGCGCACCGCGCTCCATTAACTGCAGAGTGTTGGTCACATGGGTCAGCACACAAGACTGTGTGGGGATCTCGAAACGGCTGATAACATCGTCCAGCATATAATTCAGCCGCTCAAGCACTGGCAGGCTGTCGCTTGCCGGGTTGATCCCCACCACCGCATCGCCACTACCGTACAGCAGGCCATCCAGCATGCTGGCGGCAATACCTTGCAGGTCATCGGTGGGGTGATTCGGTTGCAGGCGCACACTTAAGTGGCCTGGCAAGCCAATGGTGTTGCGAAACTGAGTGATGACCTGGCACTTGCTGGCCGCCAGGATCAAATCCTGGTTGCGCATCAGTTTACTGACTGCCGCAGCCATTTCAGGCGTAATACCCGGAGCAACCCGGGTTAACAGCGTATGATCCGTTCCATCTTCCAGTAACCAGTCACGAAATTCCCCCACCGTCAGATGGCTGATGGGAGCGAACGCCTCCCGGTCATGGGTATCCACGATAAGCCGGGTGACTTCATCTTCTTCATAAGGCACCAGCGCCTGGTTCAGAAACGTAGTTAACGGTAAATCCGCCAGCACGAATTTCGCAGCCATGCGCTCTTCCGCACTTGCCGCGGCAACGCCGGCCAGTTGGTCCCCGGAACGCGCCGGGGAAGCCTTAGCCATAACCTCTTTCAGACTGGCGAATGTCCATGTGTTGTGCGCCAGAGTGGTTTTATACATGGGATAACCTTTATTACATCACTGTCAGTTGCGGATCCAGCGCAGCACGGGCACGAGCAGTGGCTGTCATTCGGAACCATACATAACCGGCCAGCATCATTACGGCGAAAATCACCGCCAGTTCAAAATTGTAGTACACCATCGCCACCAGGCAGAGTACCGATACAGCCAGTGCAAATGCCGGAACTACCGGGAATCCCGGCGCTTTGAAGGGGCGTTCCAGCTCAGGTTCCGTGCGACGCAGCCTGAACAGTGCCGCCATCGACGTGATGTACATAACAATCGCACCGAATACAGACATGGTAACGATGCTGGCAGTCAGCGGCATGCCATTAATCGTAATCAGGGAGTCGGAAAATATAGCGGCGATACCAATCACACCACCAGCAAGGATTGCCAGAACAGGTGTTTGTGTACGGCGGTTAACACGCGCCAAAGAAGCCGGCAGGTACCCGGCCCGTGCCAGGGAGAAAATCTGGCGGGAGTACCCCATGATGATGCCATGGAACGAGGCGACCAGGCCGAACAGCCCCAGCCAGACCAGCATATGTAACCAGCCGCTGCTGCCACCTACCTGCAGTTTCATTGCCTGAGGTAATGGGTCATTAATGTTGGATAATGCACGCCAGTCACCCACACCACCAGCAAAGATCATCACGCCTACGGCCAGCACCGTCAGAGTAATTATTCCGCCGCCCAGCGCGCGAGGAATGGTATGACGCGGGTTTTTTGCTTCCTCAGCCGCCATAGATGCGCCTTCAATAGCCAGGAAGAACCAAATCGCAAAAGGAATGGCAGCAAACATGCCTGAAAGCGCTACGGAAGAGAACGTGTCACTGCCTGCCCAGCCGTGGCTGGCAAAATTGCTCCACTGGAACCCTGGAGCCACCACCCCCATAAAGACCAGCAACTCAAAGATTGCCAGCAATGTGACGAACAATTCAAAGGTTGCCGCAATGCCAACGCCCAAAATATTCAGCGCCATAAATACCAGGTAGGCGCCACAGGCTACCCATTTGGGATCCAGTGAAGGGAATTGCACATTCAGGTAGGCACCAATCGCCATCGCAATGGCCGGTGGAGCAAAGACAAACTCGACCAGGGTTGCAAACCCGGCAATAAAACCACCGGTTGGCCCGAAGGCGCGAAAAGCGTAAGCAAACGGCCCACCGGCGTGCGGAATAGCGGTTGTCAGTTCAGTAAAACTAAAAATAAACGCGCAGTACATGGCCGCAATCAACACAGCGACTATCAGGAACCCCAG
Source organism: Mangrovibacter sp. MFB070 (assembly GCF_000705335.1). NCBI lineage: Bacteria > Pseudomonadati > Pseudomonadota > Gammaproteobacteria > Enterobacterales > Enterobacteriaceae > Mangrovibacter > Mangrovibacter sp. MFB070. The sequence goes on along the minus strand of NZ_JJMI01000020.1, from coordinate 61,297 downwards.
GGTTCCTGCCGCAGACCAGCCATAACTCCAGCCAAAATATTCACCTGATATCACCAGCCCAACAGCGATGCCCCATAACCGGAAGCTCCCCAGTGAGCGTTTTAATGTTGTCGGTTGTTCAGACATAACGACCTCGCCATAAAATTAATCAAAAATAAACGCAACTGGCGAAGGTGTTGCAAAGTGTGTACCAGGTCTTAAATACCCATAAAGTCACTGAGTTAATCGGGAACAGGCAAGATGCTGAAACGCGGCAAGCAAGAAATGCACTTTTTTAGTGCGCAAGGTTCAGAGGCAAAATAAGGCTGCACCATTTCCGGGCCTGGCTTAAAACGCGACGTCCAGCCCCAGTTGCCATGTGGCCAGGTCATTGCCTGGCTGTGTGTTGCCCTGAGACAAACGCGCATAAGCAGCAATATTTTGATTTAATGGAAGATTTGCTCCCATTGAGAAGCCAATTTTCTCATCCTGCTGGCCACTCTGGGCAGTATAGGGTTCAGACCACGAAGATGAACCTGAAATAAGATCAACCTGTGCCCAGGGCTGGATCACCCCCCAGGCGTAGTCCAGCCGCCAGCCAATACGGCTCACATTCGACGCCTCAGCAGACGACCCAGACCAGGGTGCACGGTATTGATCCCACCCGGCAACGGGGCCTGTGGCAAAGTTATTGTTTAACGGGAATTGCCAGTGCGTACTCACGGACTGTTCACCGGGTAATGAAGAGTCACGCCACATAACCATATTGCCCATTGGTGCATGAGACGCTTTGATGTGCTGTGCCAGAATAGTGTTGTAATCCACCCGGGCAACGCTCTCCTGTGGGGCAACCGGAACAGTGCTGACATTATCGCTGCGCGTATCCAGCGCCAGTGCCACCGCCGAATAAAACACGCACAACCCACAACAGGCTGCATAACTGACTGCTTTGCCACTGCAAAAGGAGATGCTGTTCATGGTGGACGCCTGCAAATATTCGGTTTTATTTTTTCTTTATCGGTATTTTTTTTATATACAACACAACTGCGACAGGATTTATTTACCTGCTGAGATTGCCACGGGCCTCACGGGATGGTGTGATGTCCGTCCAGTTTTACCTCTTACCTGCGAGTTACCTGAACAATGTCAAAAACGCAGGGTATATATTTTAAGCGTATAGCCGATAATAACGATTTACCACATCACAATTAAGGACTGGCACCATGCAACGTTGCGGTTGGGTTACCCAGGATTCACTTTATATTGATTATCATGACAATGAATGGGGCATACCGCAAAAGTCAGGCAAAAAATTATTCGAAATGTTATGCCTTGAAGGCCAACAGGCTGGTTTGTCGTGGATTACTGTGTTGAAAAAACGGGAAAATTACCGTGCAGCATTCCACCAGTTCAACCCGCAAAAAGTCGCAGAAATGCAGGCGGATGACGTAGAAAAACTGCTGCAAAATGCCGGTATCATTCGCCACCGGGGTAAGATTGAAGCCATCATAACGAACGCCCGGGCATGGGTGGCGATGGAACAAAATGGCGAGTCATTTTCAGATTTTATCTGGGGTTTTGTCGACCACCAGCCGGTGATTAACAGCCCGGAGACATTGTCTGCGGTCCCGGCCAGTACGCCAGTATCAGAAGCGATGTCTAAGGCGTTGAAAAAGCGGGGTTTCAAATTTGTTGGTTCGACCATTTGCTATGCGTTCATGCAGGCTTGCGGGCTGGTGAATGACCATGTAGTCAGTTGCGCCTGCCACCCGGAGGCAGGCAGATGATTCGTCGCAGCCGCGCACGAGACATGCCGGAACTTCTGTCACTCTGGCTTGCCAGCACAACGGCAGCCCACGAATTTATTCCGGTCAGTTACTGGCAGGCAAGTGTGCCTGTTGTCCGGGATATTTACCTGCCCCATGCCACCACCTGGGTTTACCATGAGCAGGGAGAGTTACAGGGCTTTGTCAGCGTACTGGAATCGCGCTTTATTGGGGCGCTTTTTATCGCGCCCCATTCAGTAGGCCATGGGATTGGGCGAGAATTACTCAGCCACGTTAAAAATCGCTACCCGCTGTTAAGCCTGGAGGTATACCAGAAAAACAGCCGGGCAGTGAGTTTTTACCATGCCCAGGGCTTTCGTATTATTGAAAGCGCCTGGCAGGACGACACCCAGGAGCCCACCTGGATCATGAGCTGGCAGGCGGGGTGAAAGCCGTCACCGTTGGTAACTCTCCGGTGAACTTCTCCATCCACACCAACGAAGTATTCGCAGCACAACCATTCCCCAGGCGCGACGAAGGTATATCTTTGGTCAGCACATTCACTGCGCCGTGTTTACACAGGCTACCTTCGCCATCCTGTAAATCCGGCCATGCACCCTGGTGAATACAAATCACGCCAGGTTTAATGCCATCAGTCACATGCGCCCCGGCAAGTACTTGCCCACGGCCATTCCATACCCGAACAACATCACCATGGCGAATACCACGGGCTTTCGCATCAGTGGCATTGAGTGTCACAGGTTCCCTTCCGGCAATTTGATAGCGTTCACGCAACCGGCTGTAATTTAACTGGCTGTGCAACCGGTGAGCCGGGTGGGCAGACAACAACTGCAATTGTTCTGGTTGCGCATTACCGTGCCACTCATCAGGCGCCAGCCAGGTGGGGTGCCCCGGGCAATCCTGGTAGCCGTAACTGGCAATTCGCGCTGAATGAATCACAATTTTACCGGTTTCGGTTTTCAGTGGATGTGCCTGTGGGTCTGCCCGGAAATCACCAAACCGCACAAACTGGCTGTTCGCCGGGTTTTCTGGCATTTCGATGAGCTGGTTCTGTTCCCAGAAAGTGGCAAAAGGTATTAGCGATACCTGGTTGGCAGCCCCCCGTGTGGCAGCCATTTGATAAAATGTCTCCAGCCAGGCCATTTCACCTTTGCCTTCCGTAAAACGCTGTTTTCCGCCTTTCTCCCAGTATTCACTCAGGTCGGCAAAAATAGTGAAATCATCGCGGGCTTCATATTGAGGTGCCACAACCTGCTTCATGGGGACCAGGTGCTGCTGGCTGTAATCCCCGGTCATGGTCATATCATTGCGTTCATAACTCGTTGTCACCGGCAAAACGATATCGGCATGCTTCGCCGCCCCCGTCCAGAAACATTCCGAGATAACAATAAGCTCAGGTTTTTGCCACGCCCGAATCAGGCGGTTGGTATCCTGGTGGTGAGTAAAATTAGCACCACCTGCCCACCAAATCATTTTCACATCCGGGAATATGCGGTTTTCACCATTGTGCTGGTAAGCACCACCCGGGTTTTCCAGCGCCTCGACAATCCGGGCGACCGGCACTTTATCTACCGCATCAGTTCCGCCCGCCACACTCCCCTGCATGGACGCCAGCACCGCTGCACGCCTGGTCGGGTTACCACCATTAGCAAAATGATAAGACAACCCAAAACCACCGCCGGGCAAGCCAATTTGCCCCAACATTGCGGCCAGCGTCACCAGCATCCAGTGCTTCTGCTCACCATATTGCTGGCGTTGCATGCCCCACCCGGCCATCAGCATAGTGCGGTTATGGCTGAACAACTGTGCCAGCTCGCGCAGGGTTTGTGCTGGTATGCCACAAATCGCCGCAGCCCAGTCGGCGTCTTTTTTGATGCCATCCGGCTCACCCAACAGGTAACCCTGAAAGGTGGCAAACCCGCTGGTGTATTTGTCCAGAAAAGCACTGTCATGCCACTGATTTTCCAGCAATGTTGTGGCAATGCCCAGCATCATTGCGACATCTGTCCCCATATGCGGAGCCAGCCAGGTCATCTGCTCGCCAAAGAAATCGTGTGTTTCTGAACGCATCGGATCAATACAAATCAGGCGTTTGCCACTTTTTTTCAGCGCCTCGTAATACTTCATACCTTGCTCGTCGCTGGCGTTCCAGGCAATTTTCAGGGTATTGAGTGGGTTGGCGCTCCACATAACCACCACATCGCTGTGCTCCAGCACCAGAGGCCAGCTGGTTTGCTGCTGGTAAACTTCGTTACCCCCCACGACATACGGCATTATCACCTGGGCCGCTCCGGTCGAGTAATCTCCCAAATGCCCGGTATACCCGCCAGCCAGACTCATGTAGCGCTGTAACAGTGTGGCGGCTTTGTGCATCACACCATTGGAACGCCAGCCATATGAACCGGCAAAAATTGACGACGCTCCCCAGGTTTGGCGGATACGGCGGTGCTGGCGGTCAACCAGTGCCAGCGCATCTTCCCAGGAGACCCGAACAAACTCATCCTGACCACGCACACCCTGGGGATTGTCCGGTGATGCCAGGTAGCCCTTACGCACCATGGGGTAACGCACCCGGGTTGGGCTGTGAACCTGGTCTGCCACAACGGTCTGGAGCGTATTTTCATGCGAGGTATTGAGGGCACCACGAGACGAAAATACCGTTTCGCCATCAGTTTCTACCAACACAGGCCCCCAGTGGGCTGCTGTCAGTACCTGGTATCGTTTTTTATCCACAATGGGCTCCGGGATCTTTGCAGGTGTTAAGTGTTGTTGTTTTGCCGCGCTCTGTGGGCGCATTTTACAAAATCAGACTATTCAACGAAATTTTCTTTCGGTAAAGCCGTCATAATCTACCGCCATCCGCATTACGACAATTCAATTTCGGCATAAGGATATAACATGAAAAAACATAAGGTTATGCTAGCCAGTTTAGTCTGCGCCACACTCGTCATTTCTGGTTGTACAACAAACCCTTATACCGGTGAAAGCCAGGCCGCGAAATCCGGCATTGGTGCAGGTATTGGCTCGCTGGTCGGTGCCGGTGTGGGTGTACTATCTTCGTCAAAAAGCGACCGGGGTAAAGGTGCGCTGATTGGCGCGGCAGCCGGTGCCGCACTGGGCGGTGGTATTGGCTACTATATGGATGCCCAGGAAGCGAAGCTACGGGAAAAAATGCAAGGGACCGGGGTGAGCGTTACGCGCCATGGCGATAACATTGTGCTGAACATGCCCAATAACGTCACCTTTGACAGCAGCAGTGCTGTGCTGAAACCTGCTGGCGCCAATACGCTAACGGGTGTCGCTATGGTGCTGAAGGAGTACCCAAAAACCGCCGTTAACGTGGTGGGTTATACAGACAGCACTGGCGGGCACGACCTGAACATGCGCCTTTCGCAACAGCGCGCAGACAGCGTTGGCAGTGCGCTGATTACTCAAGGTGTTGCCGGTAACCGGGTGCACACTTCTGGTATGGGCCCGGCCAACCCGGTCGCCAGTAACACAACCGAAGAAGGTAAAGCCCAAAACCGCCGGGTAGAAATTACCTTGTCGCCGTTGCAGTAACACATACGCCCGGGTTATAGATTAGCCCGGGTTATAGATTAGCCCGGGTAATACTCTGACTTATAACACTTTCTACCCATGTCTTTTTCTGGTATTTCCACCCGTTGCGCAGTGAATCAGAAATAAGATCCCCCTTAGCCAGAAGGTCATTCTGTGTTGCACAGACTCAGGCCGGGCGATATATATTCATGCCAGATATGTACGGCATGCGGTTTTTGCCTTTACTGCTGCCAGTAAACAAAAATACCCACCAAGAATAAACGCATCAAAAATGGGCATCTGCACAAAAAACAGTGTGATTATCTGTCTTTTTTCGCACTTTTCCGCTCCGCAAACACTGTACTCTAATAGTAGAATCGTAACGTCATATCAGCCTTTCCAGGCAAAATCACAACGTGTGGCCGGCATTTGCCGCCCGTTAATATTCAGTTGAATTTACGGAGACCTGTATGAAGCCGTCCATTATTCTCTATAAAACACTGCCCGAAAACCTGGTTGTCCGCCTGAAAGAAAAAGTGGATGTTATCCAGGTGAATAACCTGAGCCCGGAAACTGTTCAGGCCAATGCTGACGCTTTTGCCAGCGCTGCAGGTTTGTTAGGTGCGGGGGGAAAAGTGGACGGGGCGCTGTTAACTGCCATGCCTGCTTTACGCGCCGCTTCAACCGTTTCTGTAGGTTACGACAACTTTGATGTCGATGCCCTCACTCAGCGCAATGTCCTGTTGATGCACACACCTACCGAACTGACAGAAACGGTGGCAGATACGCTGATGACACTGATTCTGGCAACGGCCCGTCGGGTACTGGAAGTGGCCGAACGGGTAAAAAAAGGTGAATGGACCAGCAGTATTGGGCCAGACTGGTACGGCGTGGACGTGCACCATAAAACTATCGGTATTATTGGCATGGGTCGCATTGGTATGGCGCTGGCACAACGTGCGCACTTTGGGTTTGGTATGCCGGTGTTGTATAACGCACGCCGTCATCACACCGAAGCAGAATCGCGCTTTGGCGCCCGCTATTGTGACCTTGATACACTGCTGAGTGAAGCGGATTTTGTGTGCAGTATCCTGCCGCTAACCGATGAAACTTACCATGTGCTGAATGCAGAAAAACTGGCGCTGATGAAGCCTTCTGCCATTTTGATTAACGCGGGTCGTGGCCCGGTCATTGATGAACCTGCGCTGGTTGATGCCCTGAAAAGCGGCAAAATTCACGCAGCCGGGTTGGATGTGTTCGAACAAGAACCTCTGCCGGTGGATTCCCCACTTCTGAGTCTGCCCAATGTTGTCGCCCTGCCACATATTGGTTCGGCCACCCATGAAACACGTTACAACATGGCGGCCACAGCAGTGGAGAACCTGCTTAATGCGCTGGAAGGTAAGGTTGAGAAAAACTGCGTGAACCCGGCTGTTGCAAAACAGGCCTGAGGAAAGCAAGACTGGGAAAGCAAAACCAGAAATAACCGCTCTGTGTTTATGGCACAGAGCGGAAAAACAATTTACTGCATTGCGCTCATCGCGCTGGAGTATGCCTGACTGAATGCCTGGTGTTGTGCGGTAAGCGGCCCAATCAGCGAGTTATACTGGTTAGCCTGTTCTGTGGTTGGGAACTGTATACCATTCGCCACAAAGCTCACTTTGTCGCCCTGCTGCTGGACAAAATCGCCCACCTGAACCAGTTGCTGCGACAATACTTGTGCTGCCGGAATCAGTGGGGTAACCGCATTTGACGGCGCAGTCACCACCTTCTGGTAAGCCTGGTCAAATACCGGCTTCAGGTCATCTGCCAGTTGCAGCCCGGAACGCGCTGAATCAGCCTGCATTTTTGCATTCTGAATTTGCTGGCTCAATACGCCAAGGGAGCCATTAATCTGGCGTAATGTGTCGCGGTTCGCCATATAATCCTGCGGCGCACGAATCCCATTAATGCTGTCCACCAGGGGCTTAATGCCAGAATCCATTGCCTGGTTCATCTGCTGGGAAAAGCCATACAGAATGGCATAGTCAGAAACAAAGTTACCAAACTGTTTTTTCTGATCGGTGGTTAACGTGGGTAAGTGCTCACCACTGCGCATCACTGTATTCTGCAGAAAATCAATGAACGCCTTACGCTGATCAGCTTCTTTATCAAAACACCCACTCAAACTGACCACCATCAACAACGCCAGAAACGGCGCAAACCAGCGAGAGCAGGACTTTCCTGTCGCCATTTTCTACTCCTTACACCCTTAAAACGCGCAAGCGCGACCGTAAATTCAACGCACACAAGGATAGTCCAGACAGCGCGCACTGAATAGCCTTTCCTTATGAATCCGACGAATTTATTCGCAAAACCAGCCAGCAGAAAGCCGAAAAACCAATGCGCATTTTTCGTTCATGAATTGTGCTGTTGCGCGCAATTTTCCGTCTATTATTAAAAATACGGCCCCGGAAAACGCACGTTTTTTTGCTTATTCCCTGTGCCGCAGGCATGCCCTTTCCGCTGTGAGATTTGAGGAGTTCTCAATGGAATTAAAAGACCCTGGAGCTGAACTACTAACAAGCCTTGAGCAGATGATTTTTAAAGATATGCCTCAGGCCAACCTGGCAAACCGGAACAGTATTTTTTCGGAGTATGAACAATTACGTCAGGGCACAGGTCTGCAACTTGATGAATTTGCCAGTGCAATGGGCGTTACCCGTGCCCATGTCCTGGAGTGGGAAGAACGGCGGACACAGCCTTCCACAACCGAGTTAAAACTGATGCGCCTGATTCAGGCAAAAAAACCGTTATTCCAATAAAACTTAACCTGTTTTTTAAACTTTCCCTGTAAACCCTGAACTGAGACAAAAAAACCCGCCATTTGGCGGGTTTTTGTTTTTAGCAGAGCAGAACCTTACTGCAGTAAGGAAATATCCGCAACCTGAAGGAAAAGCTCGCGTAATTTCTCTAACAGTGTCAAACGGTTAACCCGAAGTGCCGGGTCTTCATCCATAACCATGACTTTGTCAAAGAAGGCATCCACTGTGTCGCGCAGTTCAGCCAGCTCCACCAGTGCTTCCTGGTAACGGCCTTCTGCGAAATACGGTTCCAGCTTGTCGCGCAATACAGTGACCTGCATCGCCAGGCGAATTTCTTCATCTTCTTTCAGCACCGATGCATTCACCCGCTCATTCAGCGGTTCATCGGTTTTTGCCAGAATGTTAGACACACGCTTGTTGGCCGCAGCCAGGCTTTGTGCCGCATCCAGCGTACGGAAGTGAGAAACAGCTTTCATGCGGGCATCGAAATCAGCCGGGCGTGTCGGGCGGCGCGCCAGAACAGCCTGAATGGTATCAACCGCGTGGCCTTCTTCCTGATACCAGGCGCGGAAACGGCCCAGCATAAAGTCGATAACGTCATCCACCACTTGCGCGTTGGTGAGTTTATCGCCATACAAGCGCACCGCTTCTTCAGCCAGTGTTTGCAGATCAAGAGGCAGGTTTTTCTCAACGATAATGCGCAGTACGCCCAGCGCAGCACGGCGCAGAGCAAATGGGTCTTTATCGCCTTTCGGGTGCTGACCAATACCGAAGATACCAGCCAGTGTGTCCATTTTGTCGGCGATAGCCACAGCGCAGGCAACCAGGCTGGATGGCAGGTCATCACCGGCAAAACGCGGCATATACTGTTCGTTCAGGGCAACAGCCACATCTTCCGCTTCGCCGTCATGACGTGCATAGTGCATCCCCATTACGCCTTGCGTATCGGTGAATTCGAACACCATGTTGGTCATCAGGTCGCACTTGGACAGCAAACCCGCACGCGTAGCATGGGTGACATCCGCGCCAATCAGGCGGGCAATCCAGCCAGACAACGCTTCAATACGGCCAGTTTTGTCACGCAGTGTACCCAGTTGTTTCTGGAACAGCACGGTTTCAAGGCGCGGCAGGTTATCTTCAAGGCGTTTTTTGCGGTCAGTATTGAAGAAGAACTCCGCATCCGCCAGGCGAGGACGAACCACCTTCTCGTTACCGGCGATAATTTGCTGCGGGTCTTTCGATTCAATATTTGCCACGAAGATGAAATTGGGCAACAGTTTCCCGTCGTCGTCATACACCGGGAAATACTTCTGGTCGCCTTTCATGGTGTAAACAAGCGCTTCGGCAGGCACCGCGAGGAATTTTTCTTCAAATTTCGCGGTCAGCACAACCGGCCATTCCACCAGAGAAGCCACTTCTTCCAGCAGGCTTTCGCTCAGGTCGGCGTTACCGCCAATTTGGCTGGCTGCGGCCTGGGCATCTTGCTTAATTTTGGCCTTACGCATTGCGTAATCCGCCATGACTTTGCCACGCTCCAGCAGAATTTGCGGGTACTGGTCGGCATTATCAATGGTGAATTCTGGCTCGCCCATAAAGCGGTGGCCACGAATCACACGGCCAGAGTCGATACCCAAAATGGTGGCTGGCACCACGGTATCGCCCAGCAGCAGCGTAAGCGTATGAACCGGGCGCACAAACTGCACGTCAGAAGCACCCCAGCGCATCAGTTTAGGGATAGGCAGCTTAGACAGCGCATTGCCGACCATCGCAGGCAGCAGTTTCTCTGCAGTTTCGCCTTTCACGTGAGCACGGTATAACAACCACTCGCCTTTATCGGTCACCAGGCGTTCAGCCTGATCAACTGTAATACCGCAGCCCCTGGCCCAACCTTCAGCCGCTTTACTCGGCTTACCTTCGGCATCAAAGGCCTGAGCAATTGCCGGGCCGCGTTTTTCCAGCTCGCGATCGGGTTGTGTCGCCGCAAGAGCCATAACTTTCAGCGCCAGGCGGCGCGGTGCAGCAAACCACTGAACTTCACCATGGGCTAAATTAGCCGCATCCAGTTCAGCGGTAAAATTCGCAGCAAAAGACTCGGCCAGGCTGCGCAGGGCTTTTGGTGGCAACTCTTCAGTGCCGAGTTCCACCAGAAAGGTTTTTTCAGACATGGCAGCCTCTTACTTGTCCTTGTTACACATAGGGAAACCCAGCGCTTCACGGGAAGCGTAGTAGGCTTCAGCCACAGCTTTAGTCAGAGTACGAATACGCAGAATATAGCGCTGGCGCTCCGTTACCGAGATAGCCTTACGGGCATCCAGCAGGTTAAAACTGTGAGCCGCTTTGAGAATACGTTCATAGGCGGGCAATGGCAGCGGTTTTTCCAGCGCCAGCAACTGCTGCGCTTCTTTTTCATACTGCTCGAAACAGGTAAACAGGAAATCCACATCAGCGTATTCAAAGTTGTAGGTAGATTGCTCTACTTCGTTCTGATGGAATACATCGCCGTAGGTGGTTTTCCCCAGTGGGCCATCGCTCCACACCAGGTCATATACACTGTCAACGCCCTGGATATACATCGCCAGGCGTTCCAGGCCGTAAGTGATTTCGCCGGTAACCGGTTTACACTCAAGGCCGCCAACTTGCTGGAAGTAAGTGAACTGAGTCACTTCCATCCCATTGAGCCAAACTTCCCAGCCCAGCCCCCAGGCACCCAGTGTCGGGTTTTCCCAGTTGTCTTCAACAAAGCGGATATCGTGAATCGTGGGATCCATACCCAACTCTTTCAGTGAGCCAAGGTAGAGTTCCTGAATGTTGTCCGGTGAAGGTTTGATGATCACCTGGAACTGATAATAGTGCTGTAAGCGGTTCGGGTTTTCGCCATAACGCCCATCTGTAGGGCGACGAGACGGCTGTACGTAAGCGGCGGCAATGGGCTCTGGCCCCAGTGCCCGCAGGCAAGTCATTGGGTGAGAAGTGCCTGCACCAACTTCCATGTCCAACGGTTGAACAATGGTACAGCCCTGGCGAGCCCAGTAATCCTGTAATGTAAGGATGAGGCCCTGAAAGGTCCTGGTATCAAACTTTTGCATGTTGATTTCGCACGCGATACGAGTGGGTTTATAAAGAAGCGGTCAGTATACCCGTTGGGCGCAAGATATACAGCCCAAATCCTCCGACAAAACCTTACACATCATCTGTACCATACAAATAACACCATTTATGCGCATTTTTCCTGCTTAACTGAGCAATCAACGCATAGATAACGACATAAACTTTCCGGAATCGTCAAAAGTGCAGGTAAAACGCTCATGGTGTTGCGTGGCGCCACGCATCTCATAGCTGCGCTGAAACGCTTCCGGGGCATCGAATACAACCGTGTCGGGCTTTGTGTTATAGCGCCTGGAGACCTGGTCCCGGCATTGTGCCGCCATCATTTCAACCGGGGCGGGTGTAAAGTGGCGAGAAGTTGTGTGGTCAGGCCGGGAGGCACTCTGGCATCCTGCCAGGAGCAGGCCGACGGGCAATAACAGGCCTGCCAACGGCCATCGAAAAAGCGCAGTCATCATAAGTTCTGTATCAAAAAGGTTGTGCTGTGCGACGCGCCTCGTGCCAACAAACTCCCCACGGCCAGTCGCGAAAAGGCATGGGGTGCAGGTAACCACGGGCCGGGTTTTCTGCCCAGCCGCATCAATATATTAGTAATAATTTACCAGTGTGCAGGGCGAACCAGGCTGATGCAAGCCACCCACAAGAAACTCGGTTTTTTCCTGGAGGCAAAGCGGGTTTCAACCAACACACTGGCTCTACATTCACGGAAACCGAGGACCGGATGAATCAAAAAGTCGCCTGGATTGACAACTTGCGCGGTATTGCCTGCCTGATGGTTATTGTTATTCATACCACAACCTGGTATCTCACCAATGTCGATAAAGTCAGCCTGATGACCTGGGATGTTGCGAATGTCCTGAACTCTGCATCAAGGGTGTGTGTACCGTTATTTTTTATGATTTCTGGCTACCTGTTCTTTGGTGAACGAAGTGCCCAACCGAGGCACATTGCCCGGCTGTTTTTGTGCCTGGTGTTTTACAGTGCCATTGCGCTTCTTTATATGAGCACACTCACGCAAATCAACGCCTGGCAGGCATGGCTGCATATTCTGCAAAAGCCCGTGTTCTATCACTTATGGTTTTTCTACGCGCTATTTGTGCTTTACCTGATGTCTCCATTAATCAACGCCCGAAAAGTCAGCGCGCCAGTGCTTATTCTGCTGGTTGCAGTGTTAGGTGTCATCGCCAACCCGAATATGCAGTCCGTTTATGGCTGGCATACCCGCCTGTTACCTGCCGACTTATATATTCAGGGCGATGTGTTCTACTACATTTTGTACGGTGTGCTGGGTTATTCGCTGGGGCAACTACAAACTGAACGGGGCTGGGTTACTTTGCTGGCACTGGCAGGTTTTATCGCCTGTGTGGTGGGGATTATTAAAGGAACACAACATGCCTTACATACCCATGGCGATTTTGCAGACACCTGGTATCGTTATGCCAGCCCGCTGGTGCTGCTTGCGGCAATCAGCCTGTTTATTCTGGTAAAAAATACCCTGAGTGGCGGCCCGGTGCCCGGCCTTGCCACCATTGCGCGCTATTCACTGGGTATTTATGGCTTCCATGCTTTTTTCATCCATTTCCTGCGCACCCGGGATATCGAGATTACCCGTTATCCGCTGCTGGACATGCTATGGGTATTCAGCGCGACACTTGCTGGTAGCCTGGCTCTGGCAACGGTTACCCAGTGGGTGGATCGTAAGCGCTGGGTGAGTTAGCCGGTACACGGAGCAATGCCCGCTGCCACTGGCGGCGGGACGAAAACCCCGCCTTGAGCGCCACCTGCTCACCATGCAACCCCTGGCGCAGGTATTGCTCTGCCAGCGCCAGGCGCAACTGTTCGATGTAATCCCGTACCGTTACACCAAGATGCAGTTGAAACAGGCGAGCCAGGTGGCGGGCGCTGACATGTACCTGTTGCGCAAGAGCCGGAACCGACCACGCCTGTTGTGGCGCAGAAGACAACAAATCCTGTGCCTGGTGCAGCGCCGGGTGAAGGTGGTTGCGGTAACGCAGCCAGGGCGAGAGTTGCGGGTCATCTCCCGCGCGCCGGAACCACACCACCATTTCCCGGGCAACTTCCAGCGCCTGATGCGGGCCACACAGGTGGCTGATTAAATGCAGGCTGACATCAATACCCGAAGTAATGCCAGCACTGGTCCAGATCCCCCGGTCAGCAACAAAAATCCGGTTGGTTTTGACCTGGGCGTCCGGTGCTGCCTGCTTCAGGCGCGCAATAACATCATGGTGAGTGGTGCACTGGCGCTGGTGCAATAGCCCGGCCCGGGCTGCCATTAATGCCCCGGAACAAATACATAACAGCGCTAATTGCTGGTGATGAATGGCGGGTTGCAGGCGAGTCAGCCAGCGCCGGACCAGCTCAGCCTCCGGGGTTGAGAAATGCCGTGAGGAATCCGTCACGCCGGGAATGACCAGTAAGCTACCAGGCGGCAGGGTATCTGGCAATGGCGCAATACCGCCCAGTGTCAGCCCAATCGAACTGACCACTTCAGGTTGCGGCCCAATGTAATGCAGGCGAAATGCTCCCCCCGCCAGCCCAAAGGTTTCTGCCGGGCCAGTTAAATCTAAAGCCAGCACCCCGGGCAACACCACAAACCAAACATCCACCGCCATCGTTATTACTCCTGCATGGTTAAACCCGCCAGACACTCTTCCACCGTACTGATTGTGGCAAAACGCCCGGTCAACACCGTTTCAGTACGGTGGTGCAATGCATCGCTGCCCAGCGTAACCCCTTGCCATGTCATGGCAAATGTCAGTGTGGCTTCACTAACAAATGTCACTTTGTACCCCAGGTCGGACGCCACCCGTGCCGTGGTTTCACAGCACTGTTCAGTGCGCATACCACAGATAATCACATGGCCGATATTCTGGCGACGCAGCCAGTTATCCAGCCCGGTATCGGTAAAAGCATTATGCACGTGTTTATGAAAAGTCGTGGCGGGTTTATGGGTTAAAAACGGCATCGGCATGACAAAACCGGACTCAATTGAGAACGGCCCGCTGTCATCGACATGGAAAATATCCACCACCGGGATCCGGTGCTCAGAACAACCCGCTATCAGCGTATTCATGTTCCGGGAAAAATCAGCAAAATTACTGTCTTCCCAGAAATCACGCTGGAAAAAGGAACATTGAGTATCGATATTCAGTAATGCGCTACGTGCCATGGTCATTCGCCTCATTTGGAAACCTGAAGCTATTCTGGCAAGAAAAAATTACCTGGCGAATACCAAAAACGGACAGAACAGGGGTACGGGCGGACAAGCGGGAAACAGGAACGGGGTCAGCATAAAAAAACGGCGGCGCAGGGCTGAATTCGCCCGGCACCGCCGGTTATGCTCAGAAGGCTTGCATAGTCACACCATCAGTGGCGCAAGCTGCCGGTAGATCTGGCGGAAAGTTTCTCTGCGCGCCGCATACTGTTGGTTACGCGGTACATCCGGGTGGTGGCGCTGCTCCAGCGGCAACTGCGGCAATAATGCCGTTAACGGTGCACCTGGGTTTAGTGCCACCTGTGCCAGCCTTGCCGCCCCCAGCGCCGGGCCAACATCGCCCCCGGTGCGATAATCCAGTACCTGGCCACTGATATCTGCCAGCATCTGCCGCCAGTAAGGGCTGCGGGCACCACCGCCAATCAGAGTGATGCTTTCAGGGCTCAGCCCGCAACTGTGCACCACGTCCATACCATCTGCCAGGGCATACCCCACACCTTCCAGCACCGCCCGTGCCAGTTCCGCCGGGCCATGCTGGTGTGTCAGGCCAAAAAAGACACCTTTGGCAGCAGGATTATTATGCGGAGTACGTTCGCCGGAAAGATAAGGTAAAAACCACAGCGCGCCTGCTGTGTCACTGGCCTGTTCTGCCGCTGCCAGCAAAGCAGGAACTGAAGGCTGCCCGGTTAATTTTGCGGCCCAGTCCAGGCAGGAAGCGGCACTCAGCATAACTGACATTAGGTGCCAGCGTTCCGGTAAAGCATGGCAAAAGCTGTGCACTGCGCTTTCAGGCTTACTCAGAAAACCTTCACTGACAGCAAAGTAAACCCCGGACGTGCCTAATGACAACATCGCCTGCCCGGCATCCACCATACCAACCCCAACAGCCCCGCAAGCGTTGTCACCGCCACCAGCAATAACCGGCACCACCGGCATGTGCCAGGCGTCGGCGAGGCCAGCATGCAGTTCACCTGTAATCTCATTACCTTCATACAGTGCAGGCATGTTATCGCGCGTCAGGCCGCAGGCCGCCAGCAGTTCATCGCTCCAGTCACGCCGTGCGACATCCAGCCACATGGTCCCTGCTGCGTCGGACATATCGCTGGCATAATCACCTGTCATACACAGACGCAAATAGTCTTTGGGTAACAGTACTTTATCTATCTGGCGAAAAATTTCCGGCTCATGATTTTTCACCCACAACAGCTTGGGCGCAGTAAACCCGGGCATCATCAGGTTGCCAGTAATTCTGCGGGAAGACGGCACCGCCTGCTCCAGTTGCACACACTCAGCAGCACAACGCCCATCGTTCCACAAAATCGCCGGGCGCAGGATGTTTTGTTGATTATCCAGCAACGTTGCGCCGTGCATTTGCCCGGTCAGGCCGATTGCCTTTACACCCTGCAAAGCGTGCTGGCGGCCTAATGCTTTCATCGCCCGGTCGGTTGCCGCCCACCATTGCAGGGGATCCTGTTCCGACCACAACGGGTGTGGCCGCGACACTGCCAGCGACTCGGTTTGGGTTGCTAACAGGGCTCCTTCTTCACTTAATAAAATGGCTTTAACGCCAGATGTACCTAAATCAATACCAATATACATTTGCGCCACACCCTCCCGGCAATAAACAGCGTGCATAGCCCCGACAGGCAGATAGCACAGAGGATACGCCAGCACACACCGCGTATCCTCCCGCCTGATTTTATCAGGGCGCTTTCTGGCAGCCCTGGCCCTTAACGGTCAAACAACCAGGTATTCACCAGGTTTTCCAGCAGCTCCTGGTGGCCGCTTTGGTGTTGCGGTGCCAGGTTATGCTGTGCTGCATATTGCGCAATTTGCTCCAGGCTGAGCTGGCCCTTCAGCACTTGCTGACCAAACTCGCTATTCCAGCCTGCGTAACGTTTCGCAACGCGTTTATCCAGCTCACCATCTTCCACCATGCGCGCCGCTACTTTCAGCGCCAGCGCCATGGTATCCATGGCACCAATATGGCCATAGAACAAATCATATTTATCGGTACTCTGGCGGCGTACTTTGGCATCAAAGTTCAGGCCGCCCGTGGTAAAGCCACCCGCTTTGATAATTTCATACATCACCAGCGCATTCTCTTCCACGCTGTTCGGGAACTGATCGGTATCCCAGCCCAGTTGCGCATCGCCACGGTTAGCATCCACCGAACCAAAGATACCCAGAGCAATAGCCGATGCGATTTCATGGTGGAAGCTGTGACCAGCCAGCGTGGCATGGTTTGCTTCAATGTTAACTTTGATCTCTTTTTCCAGACCAAACTGTTTGAGGAAGCCATACACCGTTGCCACGTCGTAATCGTACTGGTGCTTGGTAGGTTCCTGTGGTTTAGGTTCAATCAGCAGTGTTCCCTGGAAACCAATTTTATGTTTATGTTCCACCACCATTTGCATGAAACGCCCAATCTGTTCACGCTCCTGGCGTAAATCTGTGTTGAGCAGGGTTTCGTAACCTTCACGCCCACCCCATAACACATAGTTTTCGCCACCCAGCTTATGTGTGGCGTTCATGGCATTAACAACCTGTGTGGCTGCCCAGGCGAAGACTTCCGGGTCCGGGTTGGTGGCAGCACCGGCACCGTAGCGCGGGTTAGTAAAGCAGTTGGCGGTGCCCCACAGCAGTTTCACGCCGCTCTGTTGCTGTTTTTCCGCCAGCACGTCAACCATTTGCTGGAAATTACTCTGGTAGGTCTTAAGCGAATCGCCTTCCGCAACCACATCCACATCATGGAAGCAGTAGTAAGGCACACCCAGCTTTTGGAAAAACTCGAAGGCGACATCGGCTTTCTGGCGCGCAACAGCCACCGCATCACCGGGATGCTGCCACGGGCGGTCAAACGCGCCCACACCGAACATATCTGCGCCATTCCAGCAGAAGGTGTGCCAGTAGCAGGCAGCAAAACGCAGGTGATCTTCCATGCGCTTACCTAATACAAGCTCATCAGGGTTATAGTGGCGAAATGCCAGAGGGTTAGTGGTTTTAGGGCCTTCGTAACGCACCCGTTCAAGTTGGTCGAAATAAGCTTGCATAGTGGACTCCGTAATCAAGTAAAGGAGGTATTAACAACCATGCATTCATCCTGGTTACTCCAGGCAGCTTCCTCAATTACGTTATTTCACACTGCGATTAAGAGAATACCCAACTGTGCGCCAGCTCTCAAAATAACACTTTATTAATACCTGAGAGCCGGTTTCTATTTTCAGATGAAAACATAATTATGGCGAATATATGAAACAGGATCTCCATCATAAAACCAACAATTAAACCAAAAAACATAATAGCAAGATAAAAATAGGTAATTGCAAGCTTACGCCTCCACGATAACAATTCCCCTCGTCTGCAGATGTTAATTATTCTTTAAATCCCTCAATCCTACATAAACAAACAGGCATTAAGACCATGAAGATAAAGAACATTTTACTAACAATCTGTGCTTCCGTACTACTTACTACCAGCCTTAACAGCCTGGCGAAAGAGATAAAAATCGGCATGGCCATTGACGATTTGCGTCTGGAACGCTGGCAAAAAGACCGCGATATCTTTGTTAAAAAAGCAGAATCCCTAGGTGCATCTGTATTTGTTCAATCCGCCAATGGGAATGAAGAAACACAGATGTCACAAATTGAAAATATGATAAATCGCGGTGTGGATGTCCTGGTCATTATTCCTTACAACGGACAAGTCTTAAGCAACGTAGTTGCCGAAGCCAAACAAGAAGGCATTAAAGTTTTGGCCTATGACCGCATGATTAATAATGCCGATATTGATTTTTACATCTCTTTTGATAATGAAAAAGTAGGAGAACTGCAGGCACAAAGCCTGGTTGATAAAGTGCCTCAAGGCAATTATTTTCTGATGGGGGGATCCCCGGTAGACAATAATGCCAAATTGTTCCGTGCCGGGCAGATGAAGGTATTAAAACCCTTTATTGATAGTGGAAAAATTCATATTGTTGGCGACCAGTGGGTGGATGGATGGCTACCTGAAAATGCGCTGAAAATTATGGAAAATGCGCTGACAGCCAACAAAAATAACATTAACGCAGTTGTTGCCTCTAACGATGCCACGGCAGGCGGAGCCATTCAGGCGCTGGCCGCACAAGGCCTGGCTGGCAAGGTCGCCATTTCCGGGCAGGACGCAGACCTGGCGGCAGTTAAACGTATCGTAGCTGGCACACAAACCATGACGGTTTACAAACCTATCACCCAACTGGCAAATACCGCTGCGGAAATTGCCGTTGAACTGGGTAATGGTAAACAGCCACAATCAAACGCTACATTAAACAACGGTATGAAAGATGTCCCTTCCCGTTTATTAACACCAATTCCAGTGAATAAAAGCAATATTGAAGACACAGTCATAAAAGACGGTTTCCACAAACAAAGCGATCTCTGAACGCCGGGCCCGCGCATGCGCGGGTAACCGCTTTTGCCTGAGGCAAGCATATCGAGGAACAGCGTTATGCCTTATTTGCTGGAAATGAAAAATATTACCAAAGCGTTCGGTACGGTAAAGGCTGTGGATAACGTCAGCCTGGCACTTAACGCAGGTGAAATTATGTCGTTGTGCGGGGAAAACGGCTCCGGAAAATCCACATTAATGAAAGTGTTGTGCGGCATTTACCCTTACCCCACCTGGCAGGGTGAAATCTGGTTTGCTGGCGAGCAACTCAAACCCGCCCATATTCGCGACACCGAACAGAAAGGGATTGCCATCATTCACCAGGAACTGGCGCTGGTAAAACACCTGACCGTACTGGAAAACATCTTTTTGGGTAATGAAATTACACAGCATGGCGTAATGGATTACGACACAATGACGGTCAAGTGTGAAAAATTACTCAACCAGGTGAGCCTGGCTATTTCGCCTGACACCCGGGTAGGGGATTTGGGGTTAGGCCAGCAGCAACTGGTCGAAATTGCCAAAGCCCTGAATAAACAAGTGCGCCTGCTAATTCTGGACGAACCCACAGCGTCACTGACCGAGCAGGAAACCGCCATTTTGCTGGGGATAATTCGCGACCTGCAAAACCACGGTATTGCCTGTATTTATATTTCCCACAAACTTAATGAAGTCAAAGCGATATCTGACACCATCTGTGTGATTCGTGACGGGCAACATATTGCCACCCGCGATGCCGACCAGGTAGAAGAAAACGACATTATCGCCATGATGGTTGGCCGGGAACTCACTGCGCTTTACCCCAGTGAACCTCACCAGACCGGCAAAGAAGTCTTACGGATTGAACACCTCACCGCCTGGCACCCGGTTAACCGCCATATTAAGCGGGTGAATGATATTTCCTTCAGCCTGCACAAAGGCGAAATACTGGGCATCGCCGGGCTGGTTGGAGCCGGGCGCACCGAAGCCGTACAGTGCCTGTTTGGCGTCTGGCCCGGGCGCTGGCAGGGCGATATTTTTATTGAAGGGAACAAAGTAGCGATTCGCCGCTGTGAACAGGCCATTGCCCACGGTATCGCAATGGTGCCGGAAGACCGGAAAAAAGATGGCATCGTGCCAGTCATGGCGGTAGGGCAAAACATTACCCTGGCGGCCCTGAGCCAGTTCTCAGGCACGCTCTCCACCCTGAATGATGCTGCAGAACAACACTGTATAGAGCAATCAATCCAGCGCCTGAAAGTGAAAACCTCGTCTGCAGAACTCGCTATTGGCCGGTTAAGTGGCGGTAACCAACAAAAGGCGATTATTGCCCGCTGCCTGTTGCTCAACCCACGAATTCTGATACTGGATGAACCCACCCGCGGCATTGATATCGGTGCCAAATATGAAATCTACAAACTGATTAACCACCTGGTGCAACAGGGTATCGCCGTCATTGTTATCTCATCTGAACTGCCTGAAGTGCTCGGTCTGAGTGACCGGGTGCTGGTCATGCATGAAGGGCAACTCAAAGCAAACCTGGTTAACCATAACCTGACACAAGAACAGGTGATGGAAGCCGCACTGAGGAGCGACCACCATGTCGAAAAGCAACTCGTCTGAAATGAAACTCACGGCGCCGGGCTCATCCCCCTTCTCCGGGCTGAAATCACTGAACCTGCAAGTCTTTGTCATGATTGCCGCCATTATCGTCATCATGCTGTTCTTTACAGCCATGACTGATGGCGCATATTTGAGTGCCCGTAATATCTCCAACCTGTTACGCCAGACCGCCATTACCGGTATTCTGGCGGTCGGGATGGTGTTTGTGATTATCTCGGCGGAAATTGATTTATCTGTCGGCTCCATGATGGGCCTGCTGGGTGGTGTGGCAGCTATTTGTGATGTCTGGCTGGGCTGGCCTCTGCCACTGACAATTATCACCACACTGGTGCTGGGCCTGCTGCTGGGGGCCTGGAACGGGTGGTGGGTAGCCTACCGCAAAGTGCCGTCATTTATTGTTACCCTGGCGGGTATGCTGGCTTTTCGCGGGATCCTGATTGGTATTACCAACGGGACCACCGTTGCCCCCACCAGCCATGCCATGTCGCAAATTGGCCAGAGCTATTTGCCCGACGGTATTGGCTTTACCTGCGGAGCCCTGGGTCTGATGGCGTTTATCGCCTGGCAATGGCGCGGGCGTATGCGCCGCCAGTCTATGGGCCTGGGTGTACCGGCATCAGCATCTGCGGTGGGCCGCCAGTCGCTCACTGCCGTAATTGTGCTGGGAGCCATTTGGCTGCTCAATGATTACCGCGGCGTGCCAACGCCCGTGCTGTTGCTTACCCTGCTACTGCTGGCCGGCATGTTTATGGCTACCCGCACGGCGTTTGGTCGCCGGATTTATGCAATTGGTGGCAACCTGGAAGCCGCACGCCTGTCCGGTATCAATGTTGAGCGCACCAAAATGGCTGTATTTGCCATTAATGGTCTGATGGTTGCGGTGGCCGGTCTTATCCTGAGCTCAAGGCTCGGGGCTGGCTCACCTTCCGCCGGGAATATTGCCGAGCTTGATGCCATTGCGGCCTGCGTGATTGGCGGCACCAGCCTGGCTGGCGGGATTGGCAGTGTGGCAGGCGCAGTGATGGGGGCATTTATTATGTCTGCACTGGATAACGGCATGAGCATGATGGATGTCCCGACATTCTGGCAGTACATCGTTAAAGGTGCCATTTTGCTGCTGGCGGTATGGATGGACTCGGCAACAAAACGCCGCGCATAAATTTATTAATCTGCAAAAGATCACACAAAGCCTGGGCATTCACCCCGGCTTTGTGTGTCTTGTGGTATTCAGGGAAGGACTTATCACCAGGAATAACGAAAATGTTTGAGAAACGTCATCGCATTACGCTGTTATTCAATGCCAATAAAGCCTATGACCGCCAGGTCGTCGAAGGCGTGGGTGAATATCTGCAGGCCTCTCAATCTGAATGGGATATTTTTATCGAAGAAGATTTCCGTACCCGTATCGATAATATTAAAGACTGGCTGGGCGATGGCGTCATCGCGGACTTCGACGACCCGGAGATTGAAACATTACTGGCAGGCACCACGGTGCCCATTGTCGGCGTGGGTGGCTCTTACCATGACCCGGCGCAGTACCCTCCGGTGCACTATATTGCCACGGATAACTACGCTTTAGTGGAACAGGCCTTTCTGCACCTTAAAGAGCGCGGAGTGAACCGTTTTGCTTTTTATGGTTTGCCTGCATCCAGCGGTAAACGCTGGGCCAGTGAACGGGAATATGCCTTTCGCCAGTTAGTGCAAAAAGAGCAATATCGTGGCGTCATTTACCAGGGTCTGGAAACTGCGCCAGAAAACTGGCAACACGCACAAAACAGGCTGGCAGACTGGTTACAAACCCTGCCACCGCAAACCGGGATTATCGCCGTCACAGACGCACGGGCGCGCCACCTGCTCCAGGCCTGTGAACACCTGCACATTCCTGTGCCTGAAAAATTGTGTGTGATTGGTATAGATAACGAAGAACTGACACGTTATTTGTCGCGCGTGGGGTTGTCATCCGTTGCCCAGGGAACCCGGCAAATGGGCTACCAGGCGGCCCGGGTACTACACCGCCTGCTCGACCACGAAACACCGCCCCTGCAACGAATCCTGGTGCCACCAGTGCGGGTGGTTGCCCGGCGTTCAACTGACTTCCGTTCACTGCATGACCCGGCAGTCATTCAGGCTATGCATTACATTCGCAACCATGCCTGCAAGGGAATTAAAGTTGAACAGGTGCTGGATGCAGTCGGCATTTCCCGTTCAAACCTGGAAAAACGCTTTAAAGAAGAAGTGGGGGAAACCATCCATTCGGTGATTCACAGTGAAAAGCTGGAAAAAGCCCGCACACTGCTGATCTCGACCAGCCTGTCGATTAACGAAATTTCCCAGGTATGTGGTTACCCGTCATTACAGTATTTCTACTCTGTATTTAAAAAGGGTTACGACACCACACCCAAAGAGTACCGGGATGTACACAGCGAAATGTGCTGAACCGGGCTTATGCTGGTGAACATAAAGAAAATGCCAGCCCACATTACTGTGAGGCTGGCATTGTCAGATATCAGCGTTGTTGTTGCTGGTTATCAGTAAGTATTCAGCAACTGCTTGTTACTCTGGAACATAGCAAACAGGTAGTTGTTATAACTGCTGCCCTTGGTGGAGTAACCTTCCAGTTTGTGAATCATGTTCGCGGCAGTTAACTCCTGGTCTGCCCGGCGTAACTGCGAACGTGACTTACGGAATGAGGAGTAAGCCGGGTGTGTATTCAGGTTGCGCACATACGCCTGCACGGATTCATCTACAGATGAAAACTGTGAATACCCTTTCACTGTACCCTTAGCACCTGAGCAACTACGCCCACATTTCATGCCAAACAGATTATTATTCACACGCGCCAGCTTTGATGTCCCCCAGCCGCTTTCTGCCGCAGCCATGGTTGCCACCATATTGGTCGGGATAATATCGATGCGATCCAGTAAAGTATTCCACGGCACACGGCGCGTATCACCCCGCCAGGACACATTATACTGGCGAGCCAGCCCTTTCAGGCGAGTGCGCTCGGCAGCCGTCCAGTGCCCGGCATAGCGTTTTTGCTGCAACCATTCACGGTCAGCAAGAATTACATCATTCTGGCGGTTGATATACGGCATTACAGTCCGGAGAAATGCTTTCTTTCTTGCTGCTCCGGAAGGGTATTTTCGCAAATCAGGAAGTGAACTGCTTGCACTATTGCGAGAATACTCTTGTTTACTACTAACCGCCTGCTTACTGCCATGAACCTTTGTTACATGAGGCTTATGATTCGTTGTTGTTTCATGTTTCTTTGCCAGAACCCCGCCGGAAAATCCCAGGGTGAAACACATCAGAATCGTCGCCCCGTATCGTCGTATACGTGTCGACATCATCAGGTCTCCAGGTCGGATATCATTTTTCCAACACCTTATTTTTTAAAATAAATAAACAATCAGCAGCAAATTATAGCAAAAGTAGCGCATTTTTGCACCTTCGGGGAATAGTACAAATCCGAAAGGTTGTTATGAGGAATAATCTTATCGCAGAAAAAAATAGGGAAAAAATGGCGGCAGTTCGCATAAATAGCGAAAAATTGTGTCTGAAGTTCTCCCCCCTGCGTCTCATCCCCCTTCACGTTTACTTCAGGATGAACCGTTGTTTTTTTCGCCATGCCAGACTGAGCAGAAAAAACCAGGATATTCCGATGAAAATAAAATACCTTGCCCTACTGCTTTTCCCGGCCACCAGTGCACTGGCAGGCTGGAACGCCCCCGGATTACCTGAATTCAGGGAAACACACCCAGGCCAGTTTCAAAGCCAGGGCGCGCTGAAAAAAGGTGCGCTGCCGCTTGCCCTGCACCAGGGTGACCAGTGCTGGCAACCCGCTGAAAGTATCAAGCTAAACCAGATGTTGTCGCTGGAACCCTGCACAGGCACACCGCCACAATGGCGCCTGTTCCGCGATGGCACCTATCATGTGCAGGTAGATACCCGCTCCGGCACGCCCACCCTGTTGCTCAGTATCGACAGCACCACCGCAGCGCCACAGAATGTCACCCGGCAATGCCCGCGCTGGGATGGTAAACCGCTTACCGTTGATGTCAGCAGCACCTTCCCGGAAGGCTCAACGGTGCGTGATTTCTACAGTGGCGCTACCGCAACCGTCCACCAGGGCCATGTCACGCTAATGCCTGCCGCCAATAGCAACGGCCTGTTGCTGCTGGAAAGCGCAGAAACCCAACAGACAGCGCCGTTCTCCTGGCATAACGCAACCGTCTACTTTGTGCTGACAGACCGCTTTGTTAATGGCGACCCCAGTAACGACCACAGCTATGGGCGCAAATCCGATGGCATGCAGGAAATTGGCACCTTCCACGGCGGCGACCTGAAAGGGCTGGCCAGCAAGCTCGACTATTTACAACAGCTGGGGGTGAATGCCCTGTGGATAAGCTCACCACTGGAGCAAATCCACGGCTGGGTTGGGGGCGGTACCAAAGGTGATTTCCCGCATTATGCGTACCACGGTTACTACACCATGGACTGGACCCGGCTGGATGCCAACATGGGCACAGAAGAGGACTTACGCCACCTGGTAGAGGGTGCCCACCAACGTGGTATTCGGGTACTGTTTGATGTGGTAATGAACCACACAGGCTACGCAACACTTGCGGATATGCAGCAATACCAGTTCGGCGCACTGTATCTCAAAGGTGCTGAGCGGGACAAAATCCTCGGCAAAAACTGGACCGACTGGACACCCGGCCCAGGCCAGACCTGGCACAGCTTTAATGACTACATCAACTTCAGTGACAAAAACGCCTGGCAAAAGTGGTGGGGGAAAGCCTGGGTGCGCACGGATATCGGCGATTACGACAGCCCGGGCTATGACGACCTGACCATGTCACTGGCTTTTCTGCCCGATATCAAAACTGAATCCACCACACCTTCCGGGTTACCGGTCTTCTATGCACATAAGCCGGATACCCACGCCACAGCCATTGCCGGTTACACACCACGTGATTACCTGACTCACTGGCTCAGCCAGTGGGTGCGAGATTACGGCATTGATGGCTTTCGGGTCGATACCGCAAAACATGTAGAAATGGCGTCCTGGCAACAACTAAAAAACCAGGCAACCGATGCGCTCAAAGCCTGGAAACAGGCCAATCCCAACAAAAAACTGGATGATGCCCCTTTCTGGATGACCGGTGAAGCCTGGGGGCACGGCGTTATGCAAAGTGATTATTACCGCAACGGCTTTGATGCCATGATCAACTTCGACTACCAGGACCAGGCATCCGGTGCCAAAGACTGCCTGGCATTTATGGACATGACCTGGCAGCACATGGCCGAAAAACTGCAGGGCTTCAATGTGCTCAGCTATCTGTCTTCTCACGATACCCGCCTGTTCCGTGAAGCAGGCCAGCGCAATGCAGAGCTGTTGCTGCTGGCCCCGGGTGCCGTACAAATCTTCTATGGCGATGAAACCGAGCGCCCCTTCGGCCCAACCGGTTCAGACCCACTGCAGGGCACGCGTTCACAAATGAACTGGCAGGATATTAATGGCAAAGAGGCGCTGACCCTGGCACACTGGCAAAAGCTGGGGCAATTTCGCGCCCGCCACCCGGCAATTGGTGCCGGGGTACAAACCACGCTTCACCAGGCGCGGGGCTACAGTTTTAACCGTGTGCTGGGCGATGACAAAGTGATGGTGGTCTGGGCCGGTAATCAATAACCGGGTACAAGGCGATACCCGGGCTGGCAAGTGCCGGCGCGGGTATTTACTGCTAATCACGCACCGGCAAAAAAAGCGCAGGGGAAGATATAGCAAGTTTGTTAAGCAAAATACTCCACGATATATTCTGCTGGTTTTACCCATTCCCTCGGCATTTATTTCACCAGACAACAGAGTTATCTGGTTTGCACATCGATATCTGTGGCGCTATGGTTAGCATCTTTAACAGACCTACAACACTTTTACTGCTATGACGTTTTCACTTTTCGGCGACAAATTTACCCGCCATTCCGGCATTACACGCCTGATGGAAGACCTTAACGACGGCCTGAGAACGCCCGGAGCCATTATGTTAGGGGGCGGGAACCCGGCACAAATCCCCGCCATGCAGGATTACTTTCAACAACTCCTCGCGGATATGCTGAAAAGTGGCAAACTCACTGATGCGCTTTGTAATTATGATGGCCCACAGGGCAAAAGCGAGCTACTTGATGCGCTTGCAGGCATGCTGCACGATGAATTCGGCTGGGATATCGATCCGCAGAATATTGCACTAACAAATGGCAGCCAGAGTGCATTTTTCTACTTATTCAACTTATTCGCAGGGCGTCGTGCTGACGGCCGCACCAAAAAGGTGCTTTTCCCGCTGGCGCCAGAATACCTGGGCTACGCCGACGCAGGGCTGGAAGAATCGCTGTTTGTTTCCGCCCGCCCAAATATAGAACTGCTCCCGGAAGGGCAGTTTAAATACCATGTAGACTTCGAACACCTGCATATTGGCGAAGATACCGGCATGATTTGCGTGTCGCGCCCCACTAACCCCACCGGGAATGTCATTACAGATGACGAGCTGATGAAGCTCGACATGCTGGCAAACCAGCACGGTATTCCACTGGTGATTGATAACGCTTACGGCGTTCCTTTCCCGGGCATTATCTTCAGTGAAGCCCGCCCGCTATGGAACCCCAATATTGTGCTGTGCATGAGCCTGTCTAAACTGGGCCTGCCGGGCAGCCGTTGCGGCATCATCATTGCCAACGAAAAAATAATCTCTGCTATCAGCAATATGAACGGCATTATCAGCCTGGCACCAGGTGGTACCGGCCCGGCTATCGCGAGTGAAATGATTAAGCGCAACGACTTGCTGCGCCTGTCTGAAACCGTTATTCGCCCATTCTATTTGCAACGCGTTACCGAAACTATCGCAACAATTCGCCGCTATTTGCCAGAAGAACGCTGCCTTATCCATAAACCGGAAGGGGCGATTTTCCTGTGGTTGTGGTTTAAAGACCTGCCTATCAGCACTGAAGTACTGTACCAGCGCCTGAAAAAACGCGGGGTTCTGATGGTGCCCGGGCACTTTTTCTTCCCGGGGCTGGATAAACCCTGGCCGCATACCCAGCAGTGCATGCGGATGAACTATGTGCCGGAACCGGAAAAAATTGAAGCCGGGGTGAAAATCCTGGCGGAAGAAGTGGAACGCGCCTGGCACGAAGTGCAGTAAAGCGTTGCCCGGTGTAACCGCCAGAGCCACACTTACAAGTGCAGAGGGCTGGCGGCCGCCTGCAAACGGCGCTGGCGGGTTAACGCTTCCAGCGCTTCACCACTCACACACCGTAACGCCCCTGTTGGGCAGGCCTCCACACAGGCAGGCCCGGCATCACGCCCCTGGCATAAATCGCATTTCAACACTTGTGGGTGCGCCCGGCTCTCTTCGCCCGCAGCAATACGTATCGCACCGTAAGGGCACACCACCATACAGGTTTTGCAGCCAATACACGCCGCCTGGGTAACCGCAACATAATCCGTACCACGCACCAGCGCTCCGGTCGGGCAAACACGGGCACAGGGTGCATCTTCACACTGCCGGCACATCACGGGTACAGACACACTGGCGGTTTTCTCCACCTGCAACCGCGCCTGAAAGGTTGCGGGCGACAGCGCTGCGCAATCTGCCTGCGCCTGGTGAGAAACGGCACAGGCCACTTCACAGGTACGGCAACCAATACATTTGGTGGCATCGGCCAGAATAAAACGGTGCATGAGATTTCCCTTAACAATGCGTTACCCCGCCAGGCGCAGAAGTAACAGCCTAAGCGAACCGGCAGCCAACAGCTTTGATCCCACAAGGTAAAGGCATGATTTCCTGAGAATGGCCGTGAAATTCAGGCAATTGCCTGAATGCCGGGAAATCAGTCGGAATTGATATGTTCTTTGCAGTAACGGCGCTGCCAGGCGGCAGGGGTCAGGCCCGTTTGTTTGCGAAAAATTTGCCGGAAGTACCCCACATCCTGAAACCCACACCGTGTTGCCACTTCCACCAGCGCCAGTGAATCACTGAGCAGGAGTTTTTGCGCAGCGACCACCCGCTGGCGGTGGATGGCGTCTGTAATTGTCAGGTGGAACACGCGCCGGTAAACCCTTCCCAGATAATCCGCGCTACAGTGCAGGTTTTGCGCCAGTGATGAAGTGGAAATAGCCTGGTGATACTGGGTACGGATGCATTGTTGTGCCCGCCAGGCCAGAGCAATACCACTGCGGGTCTGTGCATCCCGGGCTGGTGCAGTCAGGGAGATCTTTTGCAAAATCAGCAGCAATAGCAGCTCAAGCGCACAACTGCGGGTGATGTTTTCCTGCTCAGCAAGAAACTGGCGAAACAAGGTTATCACTTGTTCAGGGTCGGGAACCTTGCTGTGTTGGGGGAGTGAAATTTTCGCCTGTGGCAACCCAACAGAAGCAGGCACATCATGGACATCAAAATGCACCCAATAGAATTTTAAATCTGGCGGGAACACCCCTACACCCCGATGCCTGCGGTGTGGGTACAACACCAGGCTTTCACCTTCGCTAACCTCAAAAACTTTATGGTCTTCCTGGATCGTAAGTGTCCCTTTTTCCACAAAAATCACTTCCCATGAAGTGAGTGTTCTTTCCGGGTGAATGCCCACTCCACGGGAAATAAACACACCACCATTTTGTACAGACAAGGGAAAAGAAAGATTAAAATCAATCATATAAATAAAAACCCACCCACTTCACCACATCTGATTATGCAGAGTGTTGCTGTCAGCAGTATTTATTTTTCTCAAGAATCGATCCTCTTCACAAAATTTTCACCAGGTCGGAATCGTCATCTTTTTATACTTTTCTCTTGTCTTGTTGGTCATGCAACCTTGTGCAAAATAAATAGTGTTTGCGCAAACAACAACCAAAGCCCGGCTTATTAGCGGTTTCGTTTCGGGTACAGACAACGCAAAACTGCGAGGCGTTAACCATGACCTCTACCCCTATATCACAAACAGACATTGTCACTCAGCGCACTGACACGAAATTATCCCTGCGGGAGAAAATCGGTTATGGCCTGGGCGATGCCGGCGGGACAGTTATTACCTGCCTTATCATGAACTTTCTGACCTTTTTCTATACCGATGTCTTCGGCCTGACCCCGGCAATTGTCGGTACGCTATTTATTGGCCTGCGGATTTTTGATGCGGCGTCCGACCCCATCATGGGCATTCTGGCTGACCGCACGCAAAGCCGCTGGGGCCGGTTCCGCCCGTGGCAACTGTGGGTTGCCCTGCCCATCGGCATTATTGGGGTGCTGACGTTCACCGTACCGGATGTCAGCATGACCATGAAAATCGCCTGGGCGTTCGGCACTTATCTTATGCTGTCTGTTGGTTACACCGCCATTAACGTGCCGTACTGCGCGCTTATCAACACCATGACCACCCGCCATGATGAAGTGATTTCCTGCCAGTCCTGGCGCTTTATTCTGTGCGGCGTGGCAGGTTTTCTGGTGTCTGTCGGGCTGCCGTGGCTGGTTGCCGAACTGGGCGCGGGCAATGCTGCCAAAGGTTACCAGCTTGGGGTTGGCCTGCTGTGTGGTATCGCGGTGGTAATGTTCCTGTGCTGCTTTTTCTGGGTGCGTGAGCGTGTACCACTGGCGTTGATGGGCAAATTCAGCCTGCGGGAACACCTGGCAGGGTTGCGTAAAAACGACCAGTTATTACTGATGCTGGTGATGTCATTCCTGCTTATCAACGTATTTAACCTGCGCGGCGGCGGCTATATGTATTTTATTACCTATGTCCTGCACGGTAGCGCCGCTTTTGCTTCGCTGTTTTTCACTATGGTGACCCTGGCGTCTATTCTCGGTGCCATTCTGGTGAACCCACTTGCCCGCCGTATTGATACAGTAAAACTCTACTACTACACCAACCTGGTGCTGGCCGCCTGTGCCGCGGGCATGTGGTTTCTGCCCACCGGCCCACAATGGCAGACGTTGTGGCTCGGTATTATTCTCAGTAACGGCATTATTCTTGGTTTCACGCTTCCTTTGCACTTTTCCATCATGGCATTCGCCGACGACTACGGTGAATGGAAAACCGGTGTGCGTTCTTCAGGTATGAACTTCGCTTTCAACCTGTTTTTCATCAAACTGGCCTGGGCTGCCAGTGCCGGTATCATCAGCCTGGTGTTTATCTTTGTGGCTTACAAACCCGGCATGGAAAACCAGACCGCCGCCTCACTGCAGGGTATTACCGCCCTTGAAAGCCTGTTACCTGCCGTTTTTCACCTGTTACTGGCTCTCGCCCTGCGCAAGTGCCGCCTCAATAACCCCATGATGGCGACTATCGCAACCGATTTACGCCAACGCCATGTACACACATCCTGAAGAGGTTGTTATGACTCAGCATGTTGTTTTTGATGTCGATTTACACCGCCTGAAGATTACGGACACATTTTTGGGCCAGTACCAGCGCCTGGTACGTGACGTGGTTATCCCTTACCAGTGGGATGCCCTGAACGACCGCATTCCGGATACCGAGCCCAGCCATGCTATTGAAAACTTTCGCATCGCGGCAGGCCAGCAAACTGGTGAATTTTACGGCATGGTGTTCCAGGACAGCGATGTCGCCAAGTGGCTGGAGGCCGTTGCCTGGTCTTTGTGCCAGAAACCCGATGCTGAACTGGAACACATTGCCGATGGCGTAATTGAGCTGGTCGCCGCCGCCCAGTGCGAAGACGGCTACCTGAATACCTGGTTCACCGTCAAAGCACCGGAACAGCGCTGGTCGAACCTGGCGGAATGCCATGAGTTATATTGTGCCGGGCATATGATTGAAGCTGGCGTGGCTTTCTTTCTGGCCACTGGCAAGCGCCGCTTGCTGGACGTGGTCTGCCG
Source organism: Mangrovibacter sp. MFB070 (assembly GCF_000705335.1). Lineage (NCBI taxonomy): Bacteria > Pseudomonadati > Pseudomonadota > Gammaproteobacteria > Enterobacterales > Enterobacteriaceae > Mangrovibacter > Mangrovibacter sp. MFB070. Next base: position 29,940 of record NZ_JJMI01000020.1, on the reverse strand, counting down.
CCTTGCTGACCATATCGACCATGTGTTTGGCCCGGGAGAGAACCAGTTGCAGGGCTACCCCGGGCACCCGGAAATTGAACTGGCGTTAATGCGCCTGTTCGATGTCACCCAGGAGCCCCGCTACCGCGAGCTGACTCATTTCTTTGTCACCCAGCGCGGCCAGTCACCGCACTATTACGATGAAGAGTATGAAAAGCGCGGTAAAACATCGTACTGGAATACCTATGGCCCGGCGTGGATGGTAAAAGATAAAGCCTACAGCCAGGCACACCTTCCCCTGGTGGAACAAAACCAGGCAACCGGCCACGCTGTGCGCTTTGTCTACCTGATGACCGGCGTTGCTCACCTGGCGCGCCTGAGCGAAGATGAAACCCTGCGCCAGTCCTGCCTGCGCCTGTGGCAGGATATGGCACAGCGCCAGATGTATATCACGGGCGGTATTGGTTCCCAGTCCAGCGGTGAAGCATTCAGCAGCGATTACGACTTACCCAACGACACGGTCTATGCCGAAAGCTGTGCGTCTATCGGCCTGATGATGTTTGCCCGCCGTATGGTGGAAATGGAAGCCGACAGCCAGTACGGCGATGCCATGGAGCGGGCGCTGTATAACACGGTGCTGGGCGGTATGGCGCTGGATGGCAAACACTTTTTCTATGTAAACCCGCTGGAAGTGCAACCCAAAGCGGTGCCGTTTAACCATGTTTACGACCATATTAAACCAGTGCGCCAACGCTGGTTCGGGTGCGCCTGTTGCCCGCCAAATATCGCCCGCCTGTTAACCTCTCTTGGCCACTATATCTACACACCTCGCAGCGATGCGCTGTATGTGAATTTATACGTCGGCAACGAAGCAGAGCTGGTTGCCGGTACCGCCGGGCTGCGCTTGCGGATGAGCGGCAACTACCCCTGGGATGAACAGGTAACACTGTCTGTACTTTCACCAGAGCCCGTCACACACACCCTTGCTTTACGCCTGCCAGACTGGTGCCCGTCACCTTCAGTAACACTTAACGGCCAGCCGGTTCAGGGCGATGTCGTGCGCGGCTACCTGCACCTGCAACGCACCTGGCGGGAAGGCGACACGCTGTGCCTTACACTGCCCATGCCAGTACGGCGTGTGTACGGCAACCCTCTGGTGCGCCACCAGGCCGGGAAAGTCGCCCTGCAACGCGGGCCGGTGGTGTATTGCCTGGAGGAAGCGGATAACGGCGCACAACTGCATAACCTGTGGTTACCAGAAAACGCCGTACCGCGCCTGCTGGATGGCACTGCGAGCCTGGCGCATAAAGTGCTTTTGCAAGCTGAAGGGCTGCGCTACCAGGCAAATCAACCCGAAAAACAGGCCCTGTGGCGCTATGATGCACACCCGGCCACACCTGTTCCCCAAACACTGACCTTCATCCCCTGGTTCGCCTGGGCTAACCGTGGCGAAGGGGAAATGCGTGTCTGGGTAAATGAGGCTCCCGGCCCAGCGTGATTCTTGTGCATGACTGCCGCAGTATTGCCGCAATAAAAAACCCCGCAGGCGCTGGCTGGCGGGGTTTTGTTTGGCCTGGAAATTATGATTATTCGGTAGCCTGAAACAAATTCCGGTCACGCAGCAAATGGTCGTTGCCCCGGCGGCGGGTGAAGCCGGTGCGGTCGAAATATTCCAGGATTTGCACCGCCAGTTTGCGGCCAATACCCAGTTGATCGCGGAAATCCGCCGCACTGGTGGAGCCGTTTTCGGGATCAAGCGCGCGGATCAGATCAGCAAACTGCTGAATGCGCTCCTGCCGATAGTAACGATCTTTCACAATCGCCGTGATCAGCCCGAATTGTGCCGCCTGGCGTAATACCTGGCGCATGGTTTGTTCATCCTCGCCCGCTTTTTTTGCCAGGTCGCGCACCCACCAGGGGTCGTCAGCAAACAACCCTTCCACCTTGTGCCAAATAGCTTCGGCGGCCGGAGAAAACCCAGGTTCATGCCCCGGTAAATGCAGCCAGCCCTGGCGGCTGACAACCTCACCTTGCTGGCGTAGTTGTTCAATCAGCCCCAGCACCAGGCCTTCATGCTCTGCAGGCAGGGCCATACGGCGCAAACGCTCACGCCCGGGGCCGGGCTGGTCGTCATGGTTTTGGTGGTATTCGGCAAGCGTTGCCAGCAGTTTTTCCTGCCAGCGGCGGGCAAGCCCGCTACCCACCACCTGGCCTTCCACACACAAAGCCGTACCTTGTGCCAGTTGGGTAATTTCAGGCTCGCGCAATTGCCGCGCCCAGGCGAAATCAGCCAGTGAGACAGCATGGCGTTGCAGGTGGCACCTTAGTACGGATTCATCGTCCTCGCAGCGGGCCAGTTGCTTCAGCCAGGCAAGAAACTCAGGCTGGCGCTTACCACGTTTGGGTGAGTTAAGCAGCAAGACGCGTGCCCCGGCCAGGGTTTGCCGGGCGCTGATATCCCGCAACACCAGGTCATCGTTGTCTGCCAGCAACAGCGGTGTGTCCAGCACCAATTCGGCCAGGCCGTCTTCCAGTACCGAAACCCGCCCGGTGATATGACTGGCACCGTGGTAAATATGCAGCGGTTGCCACTGCTGGAGCGGGCTGTGGCACCTCAGCGTAACAATAACACGCTCAGCGCCCGGGCCCGGCGGGCTGTGCTCCAGTAACCAGTCGCCACGGCTGATATCTGCTTTCTGCGCGTCGCCACTCAGGTTCAGCGCAATACGCTGCCCGGCAGTAGCCTGTTGTACTGGCTGGTTTTGCGCATGCAGCCCACGTACACGCATGGGTTTATCTGCACCTGCCAGCCACAACGTATCACCAACCTGTACCGTGCCCGACAGCGCAGTGCCCGTTACCACCAGGCCAGCACCTTTAACGGTAAACGCCCGGTCGATGGCCAGGCGAAAGCGCCAGGCCGTGCGGTGAGACTGTTCTTCACAAGCCAGTAAATGCTCGCGTAATGCATCAATACCAGTGCCATCAGATACTGAAGTGACAAAAAATTGTGCTTCATGCCAGCCGTAAGCCAGCAACAAGTGGTGCACACTTTCACGCACATCTTCAATACGCTCAGCACTTACCCGGTCTGATTTCGTCAGCACTACAGTTAAACCGGGCTGCCCGGTCAGTTGTAAAATCGCCAGGTGCTCCCGGGTTTGCGCCATAACGCCATCATCGCAGGCGACCACCAGCAAGGCATGGTCGATACCGCCCACACCTGCCAGCATATTCGCCAGGAACTTTTCGTGCCCCGGCACATCAATAAACCCAATCACGCGGCCATCGGGTTGCGGCCAGTAGGCAAAACCCAGGTCGATTGTCATGCCGCGCTGTTTTTCTTCAGGCAGACGGTCTGCATTCACCCCGGTCAACGCCTGAATCAGCGAGGTTTTCCCATGGTCGACATGGCCCGCAGTGGCAATAATCATTGCAGTAACATCTCCAGTAATCCTGCTTCATCTTCCAGGCAACGTAAATCCAGCCACAGCCCGCCACCAGCAATGCGCCCAATTACCGGCACCGGTAACCCACGCCAACGCGCAGCCAGTGCTTCCAGCTCACTACCCTGCCCGGAAACCGGGGTGAAAGTCAGTGCGGCACTGGGCAGGGAATCTACTGGCAAAGCACCACTCCCGGGCTGAGACAGGCAAGGCTGTACCGCCACAGTAAACTCAGGGCTGTAATGAGCCGCCAGTGCAGGCAGCAGGCGCTGCGCTTGCTCATGAATCGCCGCCGCGTCACGGTGCAGCAAACGCAGGGTAGGTAAATTCTCGAACAACGTTTCGGGTTGCAGATACAAACGCAGGGTGGCTTCCAGAGCGGCAAGCGTCATTTTATCGGCACGCAAGGCGCGTTTAAGCGGGTGTTGCTGGATTTTTGTAATCAGTTCTTTCTTGCCGACAATAATCCCGGCCTGTGGTCCGCCGAGCAGTTTATCGCCTGAGAAGCTCACCAGGCTAACCCCATCGGCAATCAGTTGCTGCGGCATCGGCTCTGGCGGTAAACCACAGGTACGCATATCCACCAGCGAACCACTGCCAAGATCAGTGACCACCGGAATGCCGTACGCTTGAGCTTCCGCCACCAGTTGCGCTTCGCTGACACTGGCAGTAAAGCCCATCACCTGGTAGTTACTGGTGTGCACTTTCATTAATAATGCGGTGTTTTCTGTCACAGCCTGGCGGTAATCCTTGCTGTGGGTACGGTTGGTTGTCCCCACTTCCACCAACTGGCATCCAGCCTGGCGCATAACGTCGGGGATACGGAAAGCCCCGCCGATTTCGACCAACTCCCCACGAGACACCACCACTTCTTTCCCTGCGGCGGTCGCCGCCAGCATAAGTAGCACCGCAGCGGCATTGTTATTGACCACACAGGCATCTTCCGCGCCAGTGAGCTGGCAGAGCAAACCGGCCACCGCCTGGTCCCGGTGCCCGCGGCCCGCGCCATCCAGGCTGTACTCCAGCGTCACCGGGTAGCGCATGGCATCACACACGGCATGTACTGCCGCTTCGGCCTGTAATGCGCGCCCCAGGTTGGTGTGCAGCACAGTGCCTGTCAGGTTAAATACGCGGCGAATAGCAGGCTGGCCTGCCTGCTCAAGGTATTGCGCTACGGCAGTGGACCAATTTTGTGCCCAGGCAGGTAACACCTGCTCCTGAAGAATGAATTGCCGGGCCTGCTGTACCCGTTCACGCAGTGCATTCACCACTTGCGTGTGCCCAAACCGCTCCACCAACGGAATAATCTGCGGGTCATGCAGTAAGCGGTCAATAGCCGGAATCTGGCTGAATAACTGACGGAGATCCTGAGTCATAGTGTGTTCAGTGCCATTGAAAAGACAAAAGTAAAGTGTACCGGGGGATTTCCCCGGTTTCCTGAGTGGAGATCAAGCGACGCGCGGTTCTGTGCGGGCAAAACTGTCACGCTGAAAGAGTTGCTCTACCAATTTAACCAGATGCGGGCGGTCCACACACCAGCCGGGGGCGATACGGCGAAAATTCAGGTAGCCCATCGCACAACCCACAGCAATAGTGGCAACATCCAGTTGTTGCGTATTGAATGCCCCGTTTTTGGCGGCTTCATCCAGTGCATCTAACCCACGCAGTATTTTTTCCCGCTGTCGCACCAGTTCGCTTTCCAGTTGGTGTGCTGCCGGGCGCTGCTGTTCACGAAAAGAGAGAATAGCGGCATCCATGACGCCATCGGCCAGTGCTTCGAGCTGGCGCACCTGCAAAGCCGCATACGGGTCTGATGGAATGCAGGCTGGCACGCCTTGAGTCAGCTCCAAAAAAGAGGCAATAACCGGTGAGTCAAACCAGCAGGCACCATCATCGGCAATCAGAACCGGTACTTTCCCCAATGGGTTAGACTGCGCAACATGGTTATTTTCATTCCACGGCGAGTCATTAACAAAGTCGAAGGCAATGCCTTTTTCCAGCAACAGCACCGATATTTTACGAACAAAAGGGCTTGTGTAACTCCCGACCAGTTTCATGCGCAGAACCCTCATCAGTGAATGAGCATTGTGAAATGCCAGTACATCATGAAAAGTGAGCGTTATCTCAAATCATACGCTATTCCCCTGCAGCACGGCATGCCCTGCAGAAAAAATTTAACATGTAATTTACTTTCACCCAGTTCCGCGAGGCCATACCACGAGGTTGCTATTGATCACAATCAGGAAAAACCGCAAAAAATAGATTGTGATCAATATCACAAAATACAAACAAACAACGCGTGTTAAAACGTGATTAACATCACATTTACATGCCGGCTTTGCGTATTTTTACCGCATTGTGTTTTTTTTACACTGATTTTTTGTGATCAAGATCACTTAACACCCCCATGCACACCAGTGAAAATAGTGATATTGATCACACAAATATCCGGTGACTGGACAGATTCGCGGTTAAGTGCCAGATTCGCGTCACTGAATCAATTCGGCGCTTACCTCTGCCGACACAGTTAACAATAAAACCCGGGTTGAATCCCAGCGCGTAAACAGAAGAAGGGGTGTTCTATGTCATCCGATATCAAGATCAAGGTGCAAAGCTTTGGTCGTTTTCTCAGCAATATGGTAATGCCGAACATTGGCGCATTTATCGCCTGGGGTATTATCACTGCGTTGTTCATTCCGACAGGCTGGCTGCCTAACGAAACTATGGCAAAACTGGTAGGGCCGATGATCTCCTACCTGCTGCCATTGTTGATTGGTTACACCGGTGGCCGTTTGGTGGGCAATGAGCGTGGTGGTGTGGTGGGTGCAATTACCACCATGGGCGTGATTGTTGGCGCCGATATTCCGATGTTCCTTGGTGCAATGATTGCCGGCCCGTTGGGCGGTTACTGCATTAAAAAATTCGATGGTTTCGTAGACGGTAAGATTCGTTCCGGCTTCGAAATGCTGGTGAACAACTTCTCTGCCGGTATCATTGGTATGTTACTGGCAATGCTGGCGTTCCTCGGCATTGGCCCGGCGGTTGAAGTGCTGTCTAAAGTGCTGGCTGCTGGCGTTAACTTCATGGTCGTGCACGACATGCTGCCGCTGGCGTCCATCTTTGTTGAACCGGCAAAAATCCTGTTCCTCAACAACGCCATCAACCACGGTATCTTCTCACCGTTGGGTATCCAGCAATCTCATGAAATCGGGAAATCTATCTTCTTCCTGATTGAAGCCAACCCGGGCCCGGGTATGGGTATCCTGCTGGCGTACATGTTCTTCGGCCGTGGTAGTGCCAAACAGTCTGCTGGCGGTGCTGCTATCATCCACTTCCTGGGTGGTATCCACGAAATTTATTTCCCGTATGTTCTGATGAACCCGCGTCTGCTGCTGGCTGTTATCCTCGGTGGTATGACTGGCGTGTTCACACTGACCGTGCTGCACGGCGGCCTGGTTTCTCCGGCATCTCCGGGTTCCATTCTGGCTGTACTGGCAATGACGCCGAAAGGCACATACTTCGCTAACATTGCTGCGATTTTCGCCGCCATGGCAGTTTCCTTCGTGATTGCTTCTATTCTGCTGAAAACCAGCAAAGTGAAAGAAGAAGACGACCTGGAAGCAGCAACTGCACGTATGCAGGATATGAAAGCACAGTCCAAAGGTGCTGGCGCGCCGCTGGCTGTAGGTGCAGGCCTGAGCAACGACCTGAGCCATGTGCGCAAAATCATTGTTGCCTGTGACGCCGGTATGGGTTCCAGCGCAATGGGCGCGGGCGTGTTGCGTAAGAAAGTGCAGAATGCCGGTCTGAACCATATTTCTGTAACCAACTGCGCAATCAACAGCCTGCCAGACGATGTGGATATTGTGATTACGCACCGCGACCTGACAGAGCGCGCTATGCGCCAGGCTCCTCAGGCACAGCATATTTCACTGACCAACTTCCTGGACAGCAGCCTGTATGCCAACCTCACTGACCGTTTGCTGGAATCCCAGCACCTGAGTGAGAAAGAAACCAAAGTGATGCACAGCCTGGAAGACAGCTTCACCTCCAGTGAAGAAGGTCTGTTCCGCCTGGGTGCAGACAACGTGTTCCTTGGCCGCAAAGCTGCCACCAAAGAAGAAGCCATTCGCTTTGCCGGTGAACAACTGGTGAAAGGGGGCTATGTCCAGCCAGAGTACGTTGAAGCCATGCTGGAGCGTGAAAAACTGACCCCGACTTATCTGGGTGAGTCTATTGCAGTACCGCACGGTACAGTAGAAGCCAAAGACCGCGTTTTGAAAACCGGCGTGGTGTTCTGCCAGTATCCGGAAGGCGTGCGTTTTGGTGAAGAAGAAGATGATATCGCCCGTCTGGTTATCGGTATTGCTGCCCGCAATAACGAGCACATTCAGGTTATCACCAGCCTTACCAACGCACTGGATGATGAGAGTGTGATTGAGCGCCTTGCTGCCACCACCAGTGTTCAGGAAGTACTGGACCTGCTGTCTGGCAAACAGGCTGCGTAATACTCGTATGCGGTGGTTCGCCGCCGCATACAGTACGCATCGCGCAACAGCCAACACCAGGTAAACGCGCAACAGATGCACCGCTGGCTATGGCACACCCCTTCGCCAGCACAAAGCAACATAATAGCCTGAAGTGGCGTTACGCTACGGTGGCAATAAAAAACGTATCTCCCCTCTCCTTTACAGGAGAGGGTTACGGTGAGGCGATGCCTGACTCACGTAACTCACCTTAGCCCTCTTCGGGAGCCATAATTTAGAGAAGGTTTACACATGAAAGCATTACATTTCGGCGCAGGTAATATCGGTCGTGGCTTTATCGGCAAACTTCTGGCAGATGCCGGTATCAGCCTGACATTCGCAGATGTTAACCAGGTAGTACTGGATGCATTAAACGCACGCCACAGCTACCAGGTGCATGTTGTTGGCGAACAAAAGCAAATCGATACCGTTACCGGTGTGGATGCCGTCAGTAGCATCGGTGACGATGTAGTGAAACTGATTGCCAGTGTGGACCTGGTAACTACCGCGGTAGGCCCACAAATTTTGGAGCGTATCGCACCAGCTATTGCTAAAGGCCTGGTGTTACGTAAAACCCAGGGTAACGATACCCCACTCAACATTATTGCCTGTGAAAACATGGTGCGCGGCACCACGCAGCTGAAAGGCCATGTGTTCAATGCACTGGGTGGCGAGGACAAAGCCTGGGTAGAAAGCCACATCGGCTTTGTTGACTCTGCCGTGGACCGTATTGTTCCCCCTTCCGAAGCCACCAATGACCCACTGGAAGTCACTGTTGAAACCTTCAGCGAATGGATTGTGGACAAAACCCAGTTCGTTGGCGAGCTGCCTGCCATCAAAGGAATGGAATTAACTGATAACCTGATGGCATTTGTTGAACGTAAGCTCTTCACGCTGAACACCGGGCATGCTATAACCGCCTACCTTGGTCAAATGGCGGGTCACCAGACGATTCGTGATGCCATTCTTGACCCGGCAATCCGCGCTGTTGTGAAAGGCGCAATGGAAGAGAGCGGCGCGGTGCTCATCAAGCGTTACGGCTTTGATGCAGAGAAACACGCAGCCTATATCCAGAAAATCCTTGGTCGTTTTGAGAACCCGTATCTGAAAGATGATGTGGAACGTGTTGGCCGCCAGCCATTGCGTAAATTAAGTGCGGGTGACCGCCTGATCAAACCGCTGCTGGGGACGCTGGAATATGGTCTGCCCCACCCGAACCTGGTGAAAGGTATTGCAGCCGCAATGCACTACCACAGTGAACAGGACCCGCAAGCCCAGGAGTTGGCAAAATTACTGGCGGAAAAAGGCCCTCGCGCTGCCCTGGCAGACGTTTCCGGGCTCGATGCGAACAGCGATGTCGCCAATGATATCGTCGCCGCATTTAACGCCTGAAGATGAAATAACGGGCGCGGTCACGCGCCCTGGAAGATTGTCAGGTATGCAGGCAAAGATGGAAGAACCACAGGCATTTGAAAACCGTGTGCTTGAGCGTCTGAATGCTGGCAAAACCGTAAGAAGTTTCTTGATAGCGGCCGTTGAGTTATTAACGGAAGCCGTCAATATTCTGGTGCTCCAGGTCTTTCGCAAAGACGATTATGCTGTGAAATACGCGGTGGAACCCTTGCTGCATGGCGATGGTCCGCTGGGCGATCTCGCGGTACGGTTAAAGCTGATTTATGGTCTGGGTGTACTGAACCGCCTGGAGTATGAAGACTGCGAACTGCTTATTGCCCTGCGTGAAGAGCTGAACCACGATGGCAATGAGTACAGTTTTACTGATGACGAAATTCTCGGCCCGTTTGGTGAATTACACTGTGTTGCTGCACTACCTCCCGCGCCAGTGTTACTGGAAGGTGCCGATGCCAGCCTGCTGACCATGCAACGCCAGCGTTACCAGCAAATGGTGCGGTCCACCATGGTGCTTTCGTTAACTGAGCTTATTTCCACCATTAGCCTGAAAAAAGCCTTTCAAAAAAAGTAATATCTTTGCGGCTCAACTGCGCCGCAACACCTGCGCCACTTCACCGTTCTCCCGCTCCCTTGCGCCATAACAGGCAGCTTGTGCGGAAATAGTGTATTCTTGCCACAAACCAGACAGCCCTGAGTAAGCAACATGAAAGATGTAGAAAAAAACGAAATCAAGCGCCTGAGCGACCGCCTCGACGCCATTAACCACCAGCAGGCCAGTCTTTCTCTGGTCAACGATGCTGAGAAATACAGTGAACTGGCGGCAGAAAAAGAGACACTGGAAACTGAAATAGCCCGGTTACACCAGGTGGTTAACCAAAAGCTGAGCAAAGAAGCCCAGAAACTACTGGCTATGCCGTTTCGCCGTGAAATCACCAAAAAAGAACAGGCAGATATGGGCAAACTCAAAAAAAGCGCCCGGGGCCTGGTGGTTGTGCACCCAATGACGGCACTTGGCCGTGAAATGGGCCTGAAAGCGATGACCGGTTTCTCCCGCACTGAATTCTAAGTTATCTGCCCACTCTGTCCGGCATGGAGTGGGCGCTTTGGTCCTACCAATCTTCCCTGAATATTCTCTCCTCTTCACATAAGCCAAAAAACTGTCGCAATAGCGTTGCTTTCCGTTAGCACAAGGTTAACTATTTATTGGCATTTAACCTACAACCCTACATTGGTGGGACCACTTTTACAAAAAGCGTAACCAGCATCACTGGGTAAAACGCGAGCCTGAAGGCAAAAAAGGGGTTCCCGGGAGACACCTGCAATGCATCTATGGCATCAGAACTACGACCCCGCAGGCAATATCTGGCTGTCCAGCCTGATAGCCGCGCTGCCGATTCTGTTTTTCTTCTTCGCTCTGATAAAACTCAAAATGAAAGGCTACCAGGCGGCAACATTCACTGTGGTAATTGCCCTGGTCGTGGCGCTGTTTTTCTACCGGATGCCCGTTGACCGGGCGCTTGCTTCGGTGGGATATGGTTTCTTCTATGGCCTGTGGCCAATTGCCTGGATAATTATCGCCGCAGTATTTGTGTACCGTATTTCTGAAAAAACCGGCCAGTTCGATATTATCCGGGCCTCGATTCTCTCCATCACACCAGACCAGCGCCTGCAAATGCTGATTGTTGGTTTCTCCTTCGGTGCGTTTCTGGAAGGGGCTGCCGGGTTTGGCGCACCTGTCGCCATTACCGCAGCATTGCTGGTTGGGCTGGGGTTTAACCCGCTGTATGCGGCAGGCCTGTGCCTGATTGTTAACACCGCCCCGGTAGCATTTGGCGCGATGGGCATTCCAATTCTGGTTGCCGGCCAGGTAACCGGGCTGGACAGTTTCCATATCGGACAGATGGTGGGCCGCCAGTTACCTTTCCTGACCATTATTGTGCTGTTCTGGATTATGGCGATTATGGATGGCTGGCGCGGTATTAAAGAGACCTGGCCTGCAGTTGTGGTAGCCGGTGGGTCATTTGCTGTTGCCCAGTTCCTGAGCTCTAACCTGCTGGGCCCGGAATTGCCGGATATCATCTCTTCACTGGTATCGCTGGTGTGCCTGACGCTGTTTTTGCGCCGCTGGAAACCTGCCCGCATTTTCCGCTTCGGCGATGTGTCTGCCGCTGTTGTAGACCAGACACTGGCTCGCAAGAATTATACCCGTGGCCAGGTGATTCGTGCCTGGACCCCGTTTCTGTTTTTAACCGCGACCGTAACACTGTGGAGCATTCCGCCCTTTAAAGCCCTGTTTGCAGCCGATGGCGCACTGGCACACTGGATGGTCAAAATTTCTGTCCCGTTTCTGGATAACCTGGTGGCACGTATGCCACCCGTTGTGGCCAGCAGCACTCCTTACCCGGCGGTGTTTAAATTTGATTACCTGTCTGCCACCGGCACTGCCATTTTGTTCGCCGCGTTGCTCTCTATTATCTGGCTGAAAATGAAGCCACGCGCAGCACTGGCAACCTTCAACGAAACGGTGCGCGACCTGTTGCTCCCGATTTACTCCATTGGGATGGTGCTGGCTTTCGCATTTATCTCGAATTACTCGGGCTTGTCGTCCACTCTGGCACTGGCGCTCGCCCACACCGGGCCTGCCTTCACCTTCTTTTCACCCTTTTTGGGCTGGCTTGGTGTGTTCCTGACAGGCTCAGACACCTCATCCAATGCCCTGTTTGCCGCATTACAGGCAACGGCGGCCCAGCAAATTGGCGTCTCTGACTTGTTAATGGTGACAGCCAATACTACTGGCGGTGTTACGGGCAAGATGATCTCGCCGCAATCCATCGCCATTGCCTGTGCGGCAGTGGGCCTGGTGGGTAAAGAAGCTGACCTGTTCCGCTTCACGGTGAAACACAGCCTGATTTTCACCTGCATGGTGGGCGTGATTACCACACTGCAGGCTTATGTCTTAACCTGGATGATTCCATGACGTTAGTTTTACCCCGCCGCGCCGGGCAACTGGTTGAACGCCTGCGCGGTTATATTCGTGAACACCAACTGGAAGCGGGCATGCGTTTGCCCGCGGAACGCCAGCTGGCGGTTGAACTGGGTGTTTCGCGCAATTCCCTGCGCGAAGCACTACAAATGCTGATTAGTGAAGGCCTGCTGTTAAGCAGGCGCGGGGGCGGTACCTTTATTCGCTATCAACTTGAGCCCTGGTCTGAGCAACGTATTGTGCAACCCATTCGCCACCTGATGGCCGATGACCCGGACTACCGTTACGATATTCTGGAGGCCCGTTACGCTATTGAAGCCAGTACCGCCTGGCACGCAGCAATGCGGGCAACACCTGCCGATAAAGAACGCCTGCAATACTGTTTTGACGCCACGCTACAATTTAAAGAGAGCGATGCCCCAAATCTTGCAGCCCAGGCAGACCTGCGCTTTCACCTTGCCGTGGCAGAAGCGTCGCACAACGTTGTGTTGCTGCAAACCATGCGAGGTTTTTTCGATTTACTGCAATCTTCGGTCATGCAAAGCCGCCAGCGGATGTACACCCACCCGCCGATTTTCGCCCAGTTAACAGAGCAGCATCAGATGATGCTGGGCGCCATTCTGCAGGGTGACGCGGAAGCTGCGCGCAAAGCCGCCACTCACCATTTAGGCTTCGTGCATACCACCATCAAACAGCTGGATGAAGACGAAGCCCGCCAGGCACGGGTTACCCGCCTGCCTGATACCGACACTGATTATCCCAGGGAGAATGAAGCATGATTATTTCTGCCGCCAGCGACTATCGCGCCGCCGCGCAACGCAAACTACCCCCATTTCTGTTTCACTATATTGATGGTGGGGCCTACGCAGAGCACACACTCAAACGCAATGTCACAGACTTATCGGACGTCGCCCTGCGCCAGCGGGTACTGAACAATATGGCTGAACTGAGCCTTGAAACGAAACTGTTCAACGAAACCCTCAGCATGCCAGTCGCCCTTGGTCCGGTGGGCTTGTGTGGCATGTATGCCCGGCGTGGCGAAGTTCAGGCAGCGCGCGCGGCAGCGGCTCACGGCATTCCGTTTACGCTTTCCACCGTTTCAGTGTGCCCTATTGAAGAAGTCACCCCGGCGATTAACCGGCCAATGTGGTTCCAGTTATATGTGTTAAAAGACCGTGGCTTTATGCGTAATGCTCTGGAGCGTGCCAAAGCTGCAGGCTGCACAACGCTGGTGTTCACCGTAGATATGCCAACACCTGGTGCGCGCTACCGTGATGCCCACTCAGGTATGAGCGGCCCCCATGCTGCATTGCGCCGCTACTGGCAGGCGGTAACACACCCGTCCTGGTCATGGGATGTCGGCTTGTTTGGCCGCCCTCATGATTTAGGGAATATTTCGGCTTATCTGGGCAAACCCACGGGTCTCGAAGATTATATCGGCTGGCTGGCAAAGAATTTCGACCCGTCAATTTGCTGGAAAGACCTGGAGTGGATCCGTGAGTTCTGGGATGGCCCAATGGTTATCAAAGGGATCCTCGACCCGGACGATGCCCGTGACGCAGTGCGTTTTGGTGCCGATGGCATTGTGGTTTCTAACCATGGCGGACGCCAACTGGATGGCGTGCTCTCTTCCGCCCGCGCCCTGCCCGCCATTGCCGATGCGGTAAAAGGGGATATCACTATTCTGGCCGACAGCGGCATTCGCAGTGGGCTGGATGTAGTGCGCATGATTGCTCTGGGGGCCGACAGTACCTTGCTGGGGCGCGCTTATCTCTATGCGCTGGCAACCCACGGCGAAGCGGGTGTGGCAAACCTGTTGCAGTTAATTGAAAAAGAGATGCGGGTTGCCATGACTCTGACTGGTGCCAACACCATCAAGGATATCAGCCGAGATTCACTGGTGCAGGCTGGTGCGGAAATCCGCCATACGCTCAGTAGTGTACCCCACCACCCGGATGCCGCCTGATACTCACCTTTTCCAAAGCGCCCGTATCGGGCGCTTGAGTCTGATGACAAACCTCATGTCCGCACCGGGCGCTTTTCAATGGCAACACACCCCACTGATTTCAGCTTTTCTTACCCCACAAACGGCGCGAGAAGTCTTCAATCTTTCCTGTCAGGCGGCGTTTTTGCAGGGTGTTCGTCCAGGAAGCAGACAACCCGGCAGCACTTAGCAACAGGTGGTACTGTTCATCATCGAACGGCATATGCCAGGCAATGGCTGCGGCCTGGTAGACCGAGATATCACTCACGCGAGAGACCAGTTCCAGCGGCTTATCCGTATACACTTTTCCGGGGCTGACCACACGATACAACCAGCCACAGCGCCCGGTTTCCTGTATTTGCCGGGAAAAGTCGCTAATGCCGAAGTGAAAGTTCAGTTTAAAACATGGCGAACGGGGCTGAGTGACCTGGATCAGCGTATCACCCCAGCAAAAAATATCGCCAATGTGCACATTGCGCTCGGTCAGCCCGGTGGTGGAAAGGTTTTCGCCCAGAGCCGGTGGCGCGAACACACCGGCCTGTTCAGGGAAAGACTGAGCCCAGGCTTCATAATGCTCCCGGGGGTAGTGGCACAACGCCCGGTCTGGCCCGCCGTGAATACCAACCTCTGCCTGACTGTCGCCTTCCAGGCCCAAAGGAGTCAGTAATAGTTCACCTTCACGCTGGTATTTGGCAATCGCACTGGGGCGGCTGCCGGGGTAATCCTTGATGGTGCCGGTATAAACCTGAACGGGGTAACGCATACTACTCTCCTTGCAAGCACGGGCGGTCTTCACAAAGGCTCGCTTGTCAGGTGATGGATTGCAACAGGAATTTAGTTAGCATGAATTTGTTAGCAGGGATTTAAGGTGGGGGTGTGGTGGTGAGAGTGTCGTTCACTTTGCGCTGATGCTGGTTTGGTGAAAATTCCGTTCACTTGAAGTGATGAAGCTAATGTCGCTTCACAGCCGGTGAACGTGTTAAGGGGCCCGCCCCTTAACAATCCGGTTTTTCGCGGGCAACCGGTGCTGCGCACTGCGTTCACCTCCGGGCAGTCAGCCTGCGGCCGGCTCGACTCGGCATCCATGCCTCGGTTCGCCTTATTCCGCCGTCCAGGCGGAATAACCTTGTCTTCCTTTCTCCGGTTCACCGGTCTTACGCGACACAACCCTCGCTGCAAGTGGTGGGTTGTTTGTATTGTGCTGAGTGGCTGTAAGTTCTGTGTCTGGTCTGTCTTTTTGATGTTTTTTGCTGTGAGCATACAAACGGGTGTGGGGTGTGGCCTCTAAATCGTTGAGGCGTGCCTGGCGGGCCAGTGCCCCCTGCGGGCGCCGGGCGCAGGGGGTGAGTAAAAGCAGTGTTGCTGACACGGCGCGCAACTGGCTCTGCGCTGGCAGATTACTGTTACTGCGGTGACTGTTGTGTTCACTTTTTACTGTGTCAGTGTGGCGGTTTCCGTTCACCTGAAGTGATGTGGTTAATGTGGCTTCACGGCCTGTGAACGTGTTAAGGGGCTCGCCCCTTAACAATCCGGTTTTTCGCGGGCGACCGGTGCTGCGCACTGCGTTCAGCTCCGGGCAGTCAGCCTGCGGCCGGCTCGACTCGGCATCCCTGCCTCGGTTCGCCTTATTCCGCCGTCCGGGCGGAATAACCTTGTCTTCCTTTCTCCGGTTCACCGGTCTTACGCGAGCAGGCCTCGCTGTGAGTGGCGGGTTTTTTGTGTTGTATGGTGTGGCTGTGGGGTTCGTGCCGGGTGGTTTTGTTTTTCAGGCAGCGTCCGGCAGTATTGTTGACTCTGGTCGTCGTTCCTCACTTGAGGAGATCTATGATTACCTTCCTGGGTTAAAAAATGAACCACGCTATAATTCAAAAACTGGGTTGCCGAAGAAAATTCCGCGGCGGCTGATACCTGAAGATCTACGTGCATATAAAACTGTCACCAAAGGGAGAGCCTGTTATGTCATCTTATAATATTCAACATGCCACACTTTCCGCTTTGTTGAACAACGATAAAAAACAGTTACAGGCACAGCTGGCAGCAGAACTGATAACACATTATTCCAATACATCCGGGCTGCTGAATGTGGATAAGGCCCTGTTTTCAGAAAGCAGGAAACACTCATCTGCCACACTGCTTCGCAAAAAACTGGCAGGCCGTCTGGTACGTGAGTTTAATGATATTTAATCCCGCTCGATAAAAAGAAGAAGGCCTGCAAATGCGGGCCTTCTTCTTTTACGTTGGGACAATCCCCGGAGCTGGCTGGCATACCATTGCCTGTTCACCACACTCCCTGTGGTGCTGTCACTGTGCCGAACGCCGGTTCCTGTACCGCTCTGGTCTCACTGAGCCGCGATTATTTCACTGACGCGAAACGGGCAGCAGCTTCGTCCCAGTTAACTACGTTCCAGAATGCTTTAATGTAATCCGGGCGGCGGTTCTGGAATTTCAGGTAGTAAGCGTGTTCCCACACATCCAGGCCAACAATCGGGAAGCCGGAAGCGCCAGAAATAGCTTCACCCATCAGCGGGCTGTCCTGGTTAGCGGTAGAAACCACGGCCAGTTTGCCATCTTTTACCACCAGCCAGGCCCAACCAGAACCAAAACGGGTTGCAGCGGCTTTTTCAAATGTTTCCTGGAAGCTTTCAACGCTACCAAAATCACGTTCGATGGCCGCTTTCAGGTCGCCCTGCAGAGTGGTACCGGTTTTCAGGCCTTTCCAGAACAGGCTGTGGTTAGCATGGCCACCCGCGTTGTTACGCAGAAAGGTTTGCTTGTCTGCCGGTAATTCAGCCAGTTTGGTGATCAGCTCTTCAGCAGACAGTGAAGCGAACTCTGGCAGGCTTTCCAGCGCAGCATTCGCGTTATTCACGTAGGTCTGATGGTGCTTAGTGTGATGGATTTCCATCGTCATTTTGTCGAAGTGCGGTTCCAGCGCGTCATAAGCATAAGG
Source organism: Mangrovibacter sp. MFB070 (assembly GCF_000705335.1). Lineage (NCBI taxonomy): Bacteria > Pseudomonadati > Pseudomonadota > Gammaproteobacteria > Enterobacterales > Enterobacteriaceae > Mangrovibacter > Mangrovibacter sp. MFB070. Next base: position 12,662 of record NZ_JJMI01000020.1, on the reverse strand, counting down.
CAGGGATGGCAGTGTATAACTCATCGTTCTCATCTCCATTATTGTCGGGCGGCTGTTAGCGCCGCGTAATCAGTTTGGTCATTATAGTTATTTAAATGATATTGAAAATGATTATCAATGCCGTATAGAGTGTGTGGTTTTTCATCACCATGATGAAAAAAACACCATGTATAGTGAAAAGTAAAAGTGTGACAACCCCCGCCAGTACCCTGTTTTTCTCGCCAGTTTTTACCTGTTGCTGGCAAAACTACAAAGGTTATTCCCCCCGGTTTCAACGTACATTTCACCTCAATGGCGAAAATAAAATAACGGACTGATTTATATGAAACCAAATATCAGAAACATCTTACCTTGCCTGTTCGCCCTGTTTCTCTCCCTGCCCGGCCACGCAGAAACTGTGTTACGCATTGCTTATGCAGAAAACAGCCAGCCAGTTAAAGACGCCCTGCACTACCTGGGCGAGCAGATTGAACAACGCACCCATGGAGATATTAAAGTGCTCTGGTTCCCGGACGGGCAACTGGGGGGCGAGCGTGAACTGGTGGAGCTGGCACAGGTAGGCGTTGTGGACATCACCAAAGTCTCTTCGGGTTTACTGGAAAGCTTTTCGCCTTACTACGGCGTGTTTTCTCTGCCGTATCTGTTTAACAGCAAAGCGCATTTCTATGCCGTGATGGACAACCCGGACATCATGCGGCCGGTGTATGAGTCCACCGCGCCACAAGGGTTCACCGGTATTGGCTGGTTCGATTCCGGCGCACGCAATTTTTATATGAGCAAAGGCCCCATTCGCAGCATTAACGACCTGAAAGGGAAAAAAATCCGCGTAATGCAGAGTGAAACCGCCATCACCACGTTGCGGCTACTGGGTGCATCACCCATCGCCATGGGCCAGGCTGAAGTTTACACCTCGCTCCAGCAAGGCATTCTGGATGGTGCCGAGAATAACGAATTCGCGCTGACTATCGCCCGCCACGGCGAAGTGGCACGCTATTACACCTACGATATGCACACCCGCATTCCCGATATCCTGCTGATGAGCAACCTCACCAAAGAAAAGCTGACCCCGGAACAACTGGCGATTGTGCAACAGGCCGTGAAAGACGCAATCGAGTTCGAAAAAGCGGCGTGGGATAAAGCCATTGAAGAAACCAAACAGCTCGCCGTCAGCCAGTTTGGTGTGGTGTTCAACGATATTGACCTCGCGCCATTCCAGCAAGCTGTCCAGCCCATTTACCAAAACCTGGAGAGCAAGCCTGCGTTGAATGACCTGTATCAACAAATCCGCGCAATGGAATAACACAAGAGGAAGGGGTTATGAATAACATCCGACGCATGCTGGACCGTGGTCTGGAAATTGTTGGTGGCACACTGCTCGCCATGATGGTGGTAGTCGTTTGCTGGCAGGTCATCAGCCGCTATGTAATGGGCGCGCCCAGTATCTGGACTGAGGAACTGCTGCGCTTTTCTTTGGTATGGCTCTCTATGCTGGGCATGGCCTACGTGTGCGGGAAACAGGAGCATATCAGCCTGACACTGCTGCTTAATAAAGCGCCAGATCACCTGCGTGCCTGGTGGATGCTGGTGCTGCAACTGACTTTTGCGCTCTTCTCACTCTATATCCTGATTATTGGCGGGTTAAAAATCGCCGGTATTTCCATGCTCCAGGTATCACCTGTACTGCAAATTCCCATGGGCCAGGTCTACTACGCCCTGCCGGTTTCGGGCCTGCTTATCATCATTTACAGCATCCTGAACATTACTGCGACCGTTAAAAATTTACGTGGCGTGCCACACAGTGCAGCCCCGTCTCTGGAGGAAAACCATGATTGATCCCGTGCTGGCCTCCGGGCTGTTAATCGCTGTGTTTGTGGTACTGCTGGGGTTAGGTGCGCCCATTGGTATCTGTATTGTGGTGGCCTCCTGCAGCACCATGCTGCTGGTGCTGCCCTTTGATATCGCCATGTTTGCCACCGCACAGAAAATGTTTTCCAGCCTGGACAGCTTCTCTTTGCTGGCTGTCCCTTTCTTTATTCTCTCCGGGGTCATCATGAACAGCGGCGGCATCGCCACCCGGCTGGTAAATTTTGCCAAACTGTTCACTGGCAGGCTGCCAGGCTCCCTCTCGTATACCAACATCGTTGGCAATATGATGTTTGGCGCAATTTCCGGCTCAGCCATCGCCGCTTCTACTTCTATTGGCGGTGTGATGGTGCCAATGAGCGCGAAAGAAGGCTATAACCGGGGCTTTGCTTCAGCCGTTAATATTGCTTCCGCGCCCACGGGGATGCTAATCCCGCCGACTACCGCATTCATTCTCTATGCACTGGCAAGCGGCGGAACATCTATTGCCGCCTTGTTTGCTGGCGGTATGGTGGCAGGTTGCCTGTGGGGTGTGGGCTGCATGCTGGTAACACTTGTGGTGGCTAAGCGTAACAACTACCGTGTCTTTTTCGCCCTGCAAAAAGGGGTCGCCTGGAAAGTAACGCTGGAGGCCGTACCCAGCCTGTTGCTGATTGTGATTATCGTAGGCGGCATTGTGATGGGGATTTTTACCGCCATTGAGGCCTCCGCCATTGCTGTGGTGTACACCTTGTTTCTGACCCTGGTGTTGTACAAAACCCTGGCACTGAAAGATTTACCCGGCGTCTTTGTGCAAACCGTGGTTATGACCGGCATTATTATGTTCCTGCTTGCCACCTCTTCCGCCATGTCGTTTTCCATGTCGATAACCAGTATTCCGGCGGCGCTCAGCAAATTATTACTGGGCATATCCGAGAACAAAATCGTTATTCTTCTGGTGATTACTGCATTTTTACTGGTGATTGGCGCTTTTATGGATATCGGCCCGGCCATTCTGATTTTCACACCGATCCTGTTGCCGATTATGGTGAAACTGGGTGTCGATCCGGTGCATTTTGGGATCATTATGATCTACAACCTGGCGATCGGGACGATCACGCCCCCCGTTGGCAGTGGGTTGTACGTCGGTGCCAGTGTTGGCCGGGTAAAAGTGGAAGACGTCATCCGCCCGTTAATGCCCTTCTACGCCGCAATCATCGGTGTGCTGCTGCTGATTACCTTTGTACCTGAAGTCACACTATTCCTGCCCCGCTTACTGGGTGTGATGTAATGAATGCTGCCCGCCAGCTCATATTACTGGCGGGCCCTTTGGCAACGGGGAGCGTGTTTTGCCTGGGAAAAGCATCGAATTTACCGCAAATTATTCACCAAAATACTGAATTGTGATCTTCATCGCGCCCACCCACTGATTTTTGCCAGCTTTCATCACCCCGCGTCATTTGCCTGAAGGTTCATAATGACGCCGCCCCATACACTCGCCAGTATCAGGTGCATTTACGCGCCCGGCATTCAATAACAACGAGGGTTTGAGGATGAATGACGCCATTACCATGGGGATTTTATGGCATCTGGTTGGCGCAGCCAGCGCTGCCTGCTTTTACGCCCCTTTTAAGAAAGTAAAAAACTGGTCATGGGAAACCATGTGGTCGGTCGGCGGGATAGTTTCATGGATTGTGCTGCCCTGGCTGGTCAGCGCTATTTTGTTACCTCACTTCTGGGCTTATTACAGTTCATTCAGCCTGTCGACACTGCTGCCAGTATTCCTGTTCGGCGCAATGTGGGGCATCGGGAACATTAACTATGGCCTGACGATGCGCTACCTGGGCATGTCGATGGGGATAGGAATCGCCATCGGTATTACTCTGATTGTCGGTACACTAATGACGCCTATTCTCAATGGCAAATTTGATGTGCTGATTGGGACTGAAGGCGGCCGAATGACTCTGGCAGGTGTTCTGGTCGCTGTTATTGGCGTTGCCATTGTTACCCGTGCAGGCCAGTTAAAAGAACGCAAAATGGGCATCAAGGCAGAAGACTTTAACCTGAAAAAAGGTCTGATCCTCGCCGTAATGTGCGGGATATTCTCTGCCGGGATGTCATTCGCTATGGATGCCGCCAAACCGATGCATGAAGCCGCAGCGGCACTGGGTGTTGACCCGTTATATGTTGCCCTGCCGAGCTATGTCATCATCATGGGCGGTGGTGCAGTAGTGAACCTTGGCTTCTGCTTTGTTCGCCTGGCAAAAGTGAAAGACCTTTCTGTGAAAGCCGATTTCTCACTGGCAAAACCACTGATTATCACCAACGTGTTACTTTCCATGTTGGGCGGATTAATGTGGTACCTGCAGTTCTTCTTCTATGCCTGGGGTCACGCCAAAATCCCGGCACAGTACGACTACATGAGCTGGATGTTGCATATGAGCTTCTATGTGCTGTGCGGTGGGCTGGTTGGGCTGGTGCTCAAAGAGTGGAACAATGCGGGCCGCCGCCCGGTGGGTGTACTGAGTGTGGGTTGTGTGGTAATTATCATCGCCGCCAATATTGTGGGCCTGGGTATGGCGCAATAAAGCGAATATCCGGCCCTGCCGCAAACTTAACGCTGGCGCCACAACCGTGGCGTCATGCCTGTTTCACGCGTGAAAACCACTGAAAAGTAGTTGCTGTCTTCAAAGCCACAACGCGTGGCAATATCACTGATTAACAACTCCGTATTCCGTAATAAATATTGTGCGTGGCACAAGCGCTGCTGGCGCAAGTACTGGCTGATGCTCATGCCGGTGCGCTGGCGAAATAACTGGCGCAAGGCCCGTTCAGATAACTGGTGGCGGTTACAAAACTCACCTAAATCAAAGGGTGAATCCAGGCTCTGACCCAGTGCAGCCATCAGGAAATCGAGGTTTTCCCCTGAGTTTGGGGTCTGGGCTGGCTGGTAACGGTGGCGTTTCAGCGTTACCAGTAATTGCAAAAACAAACTCTCTACAGCATAGCCAGAAAGGTTGTCTTCCTGGCGCAAGGTTTCATTTTCCAGGTGGTCAATCAGTGGCTTTGCCAGTGCCATTCCCTGGCTGTCCAGCCGCCAGCGAGGATCAGAACAGGTGGCGCTCTCGCCTGGAAGTAATTCCCCCCAGTTCACATTCAGCGTGAGCCGTTCCGGGCAATAAATCACATTGTGTAACACCAGGTCATTTACCACTTCATAGCTGTGCCGGTCCTGCGCCCGGACATAAAACAGATCACCACACGTGATGCGATAAGGCCGATCGTTAAGCACATGCAGGCCATTGCCGCGCCACACCAGCACCAGTTCGCAAAATTCATGGGTATGTTCGGCAAAGACATTTTGCGGATAGCGGTCCGCCACTACTACAGGCTGAGTAGCGGAAGTGAAAAAATCATTTTTTTTCAGGATCAAATGGCAGGACACAGTACCGCTCCGGTTATCACGCAACGGGCATTATTGATGCTTCCCACTAAAAAATCGGTGATAACCTTCGCGTTACTGAAGTTGTGTGTCGCGCCCCAGACGAATATCCCGTGGCGACCAGGTGAACTCACGTTTAAACAGTGTCGAAAAATGGTTACTGTCACCAAACCCGCACAGGTAGGCAATATTAGTAATGCTGTCTTCAGAATGGCGCAATAAATGGCGCGCCTTGATCAACCGCAAGCGGTTCAAATAGCGCTGGGGAGTTAACCCGGTGCGCTGTTTAAGCTGGCGGTGCAGTGTGCGCAATGAAAGCGCATGCTGCTCTGCGAGTTCATCCCAACAAACATCTTCTGCAAAGTGCTGCTCCAGCCAGCTCAGAAGCTGGTCCACCCGGCCGTCCGGGCTGGGATGGTTCTGAGCAAGGCTGCCCTGGCGTAACAAAACCAGCAGTTGCATAAACGCCATTTCTCTACAGGCCACCGCATTAATTTCCGCGTTATCGCCCGCAAGTTCCAGTTGGCTCAATAAGGGTTTTATTTGCTGCAATACGTTCTGGCTGACGCGCCAGTGTGAAGGATAAAAACCATCCTGTTCCTGCGGCAACAGCTTTTCCAGCCCGGAAATAAAGCTGAACCCGCCAGCAGAACGGTACAACACATTGGTCAGAAACAGGTTTTCAGTATGTTCATATAAATGCCGGTCATGCTCACGCACAAAACACACCGAACCACCACTCAGGGTATAAGGCTGGCCATTAAAGATATGGGTGCCAGTTCCGTGCTCAACAATCACAATTTCACAGAAATCATGGTGATGTTCCGGAAACGCCACCTGTGGAAGCCGGGGTTCAATGGCAACTGAAGCCCCCTTCGATGGGAAAAAATCAACGCTATGTAATACCGTCATCATTACCTCCCACACTCAGTTAAGGTGGACTGATAGTAGATAAGCGCCGTTATTGTCACCTTAAGTTTTTGACGTGAAAAACGCGGTTCTGCGCCGTTTTTTCAAGAAACAGCCGGTATTCTTCGAAACTGTGGAAAGCATCACACCCCAGACTTTTCACGGATAAACAGCAAACTGTGAAGTGCCTCACGTTCAACTTTACCTGTTTGCCAGCCCCAATTTTCCGTTGTCATTGGTAAAAAGGTGGCAAAGGTAGCCACTCCGTAGACTGGCGGGTATCAACTTCAGAAAGGATACCCATCATGACGATTCGCCATTGCGTCGCGGTTGACCTGGGCGCCTCAAGTGGCCGGGTAATGCTGGCAACTTACGACAACATTCAGCGCCAGGTGGCGTTAACAGAAATTCACCGCTTTACTAATTGCCTGAAAGCGGTTGATGGCTTTGACACCTGGGATGTGGATAAGCTGGAACAGGAAATTCGCACAGGCCTGCAACAAGTCTGCGACCGCGGCATTACCGTAGACAGCATTGGCATTGATACCTGGGGCGTGGATTTTGTCCTGATTGACGCCAACGGCCAGCGGGTTGGCCTGCCGGTTTCCTACCGTGACAGCCGCACAGATGGCGTGATGGCCGGAGCATTCCATACTCTGGGTAAAGAAGCTATCTACCGCAAAACCGGCATCCAGTTTCTGCCATTCAATACGCTGTACCAACTAAGAGCACTGGCTGAACAACAACCGGAACTGCAGGACAAGGTAGCCCATGCCTTACTGATCCCCGATTACCTGGCGTTTCGCCTGACCGGCAACCTCAACTGGGAATACACCAACGCCACAACCACACAGCTGGTGAACATCAACACCGATAACTGGGACCAGGAACTACTGGACTGGGCAGGTGTGCCAGCCCACTGGTTTGGCGCACCCACACACCCCGGCAACCTGATTGGCTACTGGGTGTGCCGCGAAGGGAAACGTATTCCGCTGGTTTCTGTCGCCACTCATGATACAGCCAGCGCAGTGCTTGCTGTGCCGCTGCAAAGCAAAAACGCCGCATGGATTTCGTCTGGCACCTGGTCTCTGATGGGCTTTGAAAGCCGTCGCCCCTGGACCAACCCGGCAGCACTGGCCGCAAACATCACCAATGAAGGCGGTGCTGAAGGGCGCTACAGGGTGCTGAAAAACATTATGGGCCTGTGGTTACTGCAACGAATCTGCCGTGAATACCAGGTTACTGATTTACCAGGCCTGATTGAGCGGGCAAAAGCGCTCCCCGCCTGCCGCTCGCTAATTAACCCTAACGATGACCGTTTTATCAACCCGGACAATATGGGGCGGGAAATTCAGGCCGCCTGCCGGGAAACCCACCAGGCGATTCCGGAAGATGATGCCCAACTGGCGCGCTGCATTTTCGACAGCCTGGCGTTGCTCTACGCAGATACCCTGCGTGAACTGGCTCACCTGCGCAACCGCCCGTTCGATGCACTGCATATTGTTGGCGGTGGCAGCCAGAACCATTTCCTTAACCAGCTTTGTGCTGACGCCTGCGGCATACCTGTTATCGCTGGCCCAACAGAAGCCTCGACTCTGGGCAATATCGGCTGCCAGCTCATGGCGCTGGATGACATCCACGATGTCGATGACTTCCGCTATGTGGTGTTCAGCAGCCAACCACTTATCCATTTTCAACCCGATTCAGACAGTGAAATTGCCCGCTATGTCGCGCAGTTTCCACAACAACTTCAACCGAATAAGGAGCTTTGCGCATGAGCACTCAACTTGATCAAGCCTGGGAACTGGCAAAACAACGCTTTGCTGCAGCGGGTGTGGATGCTGAAAAAGCCCTGCAGCAACTGGACCGCCTGCCTGTTTCCATGCACTGCTGGCAGGGCGATGATGTCGTGGGTTTTGAAAACCCTGAAGGCGCGCTGACTGGCGGCATTCAGGCCACCGGTAATTACCCCGGAAAAGCACGCACCGCCGAAGAATTACGTGCTGATTTAGAGCAAGCGATGAGCCTGATCCCCGGGCCGAAACGCCTGAATTTGCACGCTATTTATCTGGAATCGGCAACACCTGTTGAACGCGATGAGATAAAACCAGAACATTTCGCCAACTGGGTGAACTGGGCGAAAGCGAAAAAACTGGGGCTGGATTTTAACCCCACCTGCTTCTCGCACCCGCTGAGTGCAGATGGCTTTACGCTGTCACACCCGGACGACAAAATCCGCCAGTTCTGGATTGATCACTGCAAAGCCAGCCGCCGTATTTCCGCCTATTTTGGCGAACAGTTGGGCACACCATCTGTGATGAATATCTGGATCCCGGATGGCATGAAAGACATCACGGTAGACCGCCTCGCCCCGCGCCAGCGTTTACTGGCCGCGCTGGATGAAATCATCAGCGAAAAACTCAACCCGGCTCACCATATCGACGCAGTGGAAAGCAAACTGTTCGGTATTGGCGCAGAAAGCTACACCGTGGGCTCCAGCGAGTTCTACATGGGTTACGCCACCAGCCGCCAGACCGCACTGTGCCTGGATGCCGGCCACTTCCACCCAACCGAAGTTATCTCCGACAAAATCTCCGCCGCCATGTTGTATGTGCCGCGCCTGTTACTGCACGTCAGCCGTCCGGTACGCTGGGACAGCGACCACGTGGTGCTGCTCGATGATGAAACCCAGGCCATCGCCAGTGAAATTGTACGCAACGACTTGTTCGACCGCGTACACATTGGCCTCGATTTCTTTGATGCCTCGATTAACCGTATCGCCGCCTGGGTGATTGGCACCCGCAATATGAAAAAAGCCCTGTTGCGCGCCTTACTGGAACCTACAGCCAAACTGCGCCAGTTAGAGCTGGAAGGCGACTATACAGCGCGCCTGGCTCTGCTCGAAGAGCAAAAATCGCTGCCATGGCAGGCAGTCTGGGAACGTTATTGCCAGCAACACGATACCCCGGCTGATGCCTCCTGGCTCACCACCGTTCGCCATTATGAAAACGACGTTTTACGTCAACGCTAAGGAGTTCACATGCAATCTATTCTTTCTTCCTGGTTTGTTACCGGAATGGTTAAAGCCACCAGTGATATGTGGCTCAAAGGCTGGGATGAGCGTAATGGCGGCAATATCAGCCTGCGTGTGGACGCTAAGGATGCAGAAGCTTACCGCAGTGATTTCTATGCAGAACCACGCTGCGAAGAGCTGACTCAGCCGGCGAAAGAACTGGCAGGATGCTGGTTCCTGGTCACTGGCTCCGGCAAATTCTTCCGTAATGTACAGGTTGACCCGGCAGCGAACCTGGTGCTGCTGCGCATTACCGATGACGGCATGGCTTACCACATTCACTGGGGCCTGAGTGAAGGCGGGCTGCCCACCTCTGAACTGGCCGCGCACCTGCAATCTCATGCCGTGCGTAAACAGCTTTCAGGTGGCCGTGACCGGGTAATCATGCATTGCCACGCCACTAATCTGATTGCCCTGACTTATGTTCTGCCGCTCAATGCTGCCAGCTTTACCCGCAAATTGTGGGAAGGCAGCACAGAATGCCTGGTGGTGTTCCCGGATGGCATCGGCATTGTGCCATGGATGGTGCCTGGCACAGATGGCATTGGCAGTGCTACTGCAGAACAAATGAAATCTCACAGCCTGGTGCTGTGGCCGCACCACGGCGTCTTCGGTACCGGGTCTGATTTAGACGAAGCATTCGGTTTGATAGATACCGCAGAGAAATCTTCGCAAATTCTGGTGAAAGTATTGTCGATGGGCGGAATGCAACAAACCATCACCACAGAACAACTGATAGCCCTTGGCAAACGCTTTGGCGTCACGCCAATGGCCGAAGCCCTTAATGCGTAAGGAGCACAATCATGAGTTTTATGCTGGCATTACCCAAAATCAGTCTGCATGGTGCAGGCGCGATTGGGGACATGGTCAATATGGTGTCAGGAAAACAGTGGGGTAAAGCGCTGATAGTCACTGACGGGCAACTGGTGAAACTGGGCCTGCTCGATTCCCTGTTCGCCGCCATGAAACACCACAATATGGAATACCATTTATTCGATGCGGTATTCCCTAACCCAACAGAAGCACTGGTACAACAAGGCTTCAAAGCGTTCCGGGACGCAAAATGTAATTTTATTATCGCCTTTGGCGGCGGTAGCCCAATTGATACCGCCAAAGCCATTAAAATTTTGACTGCCAACCCGGCACCTTCGACCAATTACTCCGGGGTAGGCAAAGTGAAAAACCCGGGCGTTCACCTGGTGGCAATCAACACCACCGCAGGTACTGCCGCTGAAATGACCAGCAACGCGGTGATTATCAACAGTGAACGCAAAGTCAAAGAAGTGATTATCGACCCGAATATCATTCCGGATATCGCTGTGGATGATGCCAGCGTGATGCTCAACATTCCGGCATCGGTTACCGCCGCTACCGGGATGGATGCGCTGACCCACGCCATTGAAGCCTATGTGTCGATTGGCGCACACCCACTGACAGACGCCAATGCGCTGGAAGCGATTCGCCTGATCAGCACCTGGTTGCCAAAAGCAGTTGATAACGGCAAAGACCTGGAAGCCCGGGAAATGATGGCCTATGGCCAGTACCTGGCGGGCATGGCATTTAACAGCGCCGGTCTGGGGCTGGTACATGCACTGGCGCACCAGCCAGGCGCAACTCACGACCTGCCACATGGTGTGTGCAATGCGATTCTTCTGCCTGTCATTGAAAACTTTAACCGCCCGGCGGCCGCAGCCCGTTTTGTGCGCGTTGCCGAAGCCATGGGTGTAAACACTCAGGGAATGAGTGAAGAGTTAGCCAGTGAGAAAGCGATAGAAGCGATTCGCGAATTGTCTGCCCGCGTTGGCATTCCCACCGGGTTCAGCAAACTGGGTGTTACCCAGGAAGATATAGAAGGCTGGCTGGATAAAGCTCTGGCAGACCCTTGTGCGCCGTGTAACCCACGCACCGCGACACGAGAAGAAGTGCGGGCGCTTTATCTGGAGGCATTATGATCCGTAAAGCATTTGTTATGCAGGTGAACCCCGATGCACATGAAGAGTATCAACAACGCCATTCGCCGATTTGGCCTGAGCTGGAAACGGTTCTTAAACAGCACGGTGCTCATCACTATGCTATTTATCTCGATGCTGAGCGCCATCTCCTGTTTGCCACGGTAGAGATTGAATCAGAAGAACGTTGGGACGCCGTTGCACAAACTGAGGTTTGCCAGCGGTGGTGGAAGCATATGCGGGATGTAATGCCAACTCACTCAGATAACAGCCCGTTAAGCGATACGCTCAAACCGGTGTTTTATTTGCCCTGAGTGTTCAGGGATAACAACCAGGCCGCACAGTGTTGCGGCCTGGTTGCGTTGGGCGTTATATGGCCTGCTCAGTCAGCAGGCTGACGCCTGTTGCCCCCGCAACACGAGCCAGGTAGGCCTGCACCTGGTCGCCAAAGTGGATATTTTTCACAATGGTCAGGCTGCGCAATACCGGGAACAGAATAAAATCAGTAACATCAATGGTGTCGCGTTCGGCAACCAGTGGTTCAAGTGCAGCCAGTTGAGGCTCCACATCTGCCAGTAACGCGGGTGTATCAGCAATCAGTTGCTCCAGGTCGCCAAATGCTTTTTCTTCACGCAGGCGGTAAGCCTCACGAGCGGCCGGGGTTGCCAGCTCGGCAAAATCACCCTTAGTAAAACGCGGCACAGCAAGGTTAAACGCGCTTTTTGATACCTGCTTGCACCAGGCTTCTATCGCCGCATCTACCGTTCCCGTTGCCACCTGAGGTGCCTGCTTGCTGTCAAGATAGTGCACAATATCCATACTTTCTGGCATATAACTGCCATCTTCTTTTTGCAAAATAGGCACCACTTTGCGCCCCACCATGCGGGTTGGGGTTTCAGCATCGCCTTCCATAATGATATCGATATCGACGGGCAAACTTTTCAGCCCGACAATCATCTGCGCACGCAAACAAAACGGACAATGTTGGTAAATAAAAAGCTTCATAACTCGCCTCACAAAACAGAATCAGGTATATGGCCGGCAAGGCCAGAGAGACAGAACGCAAACAAGAATCAGTTAGCAATCTAACCATTGTGGGGCAGGAAGCAGGGGGATGTAAAGGGGATGAAGAGCGCAACTGACTAATGGCAATACTGTACTGGCAGACTTGCAGTTGCCGCCAGGCACGCCTCAACGATTTAGAGGCCACACCCCACACCCGCCTGTAATATCGCAGCAAAAAACATCAAAAAGACAGACCAGACACAGAACTTACAGCCACTCAGCACAACACAAAAAAACAGCTACTCGCAGCGAGTGTTGTGTCGCGTAAGACCGGTGAACCGGAGAAAGGAAGACAAGGTTATTCCGCCCGGACGGCGGAATAAGGCGAACCGAGGCATGGATGCCGAGTCGAGCCGGCCGCAGGCTGACTGCCCGGAGGTGA